>JBMZMP010000026.1:0-2444 GCA_049619235.1 Thermoplasmatota archaeon | reverse complement strand
GTCCGGGCGGACTTTCGTTCCGGGACTTCATGGAAGAGGCGTTGTATGGCGATGGGGGCTACTACATGCGACCAAGGAAAAAGACGGGCACGGGGCTGGACGCGGATTTCGCAACCAGCCCCACCTTGCACCCGTTTTTTGGGGAGGCCGTCGGGAATCAATTGGCGAAGGAGTGGGAGTCGGCTGGACACCCGGACCCGTTTTTGGTGTGCGAGTTTGGCGGCGGCGAGGGAGATCTTGCCCGAAACGCAGTGTCACGTTTGCAAGCCCTAGGCGTGCGAGTACAGTGGACCCACGTGGAAATCAGTCCGTTCCACCAAGAAAAGCAGGCCGCAGGGGGAGCCGTTCGGAGCGCGCCCCGATGCGAGGAGGCACACGTGGTGGTGGCGCATGAATTCCTGGATGCGCTTCCATTCCGCTGGCTCAAGCAAGGCAAAGAAATGGTGCTGACTCCTGAAGGGTGGGCCGCCAGGGAGCCAACCACGCCCATTCCAGACTTTGCCCGCGATTGCCCAGAGTATGCATTGATGGATGCGATCCCCAACTGGCTGGACTCGCTACCCCCTTGCACTTTGTTGGTGATCGACTACGGGGGTCGCTTCGAGGCTCTGCCCCAGTCGAGCGTGGTACGGGGGTACGCAAACCACGAGCATGCAGACCCATTGCAGTCGCCTGGCGAAGTGGACATCACGGCCAGCGTGGACTTCTCCTACTTGGCCACCCTGGCGCAGGAGCGTTCTCTCGAGACCCAGGAGGCGTTTTTGATTCGAAACGGTGCCTTCGAGGCCATCGCGGCGCACCCACAGGAAACCTTGGAGGACATGTCGGCGTTTCTGCGCTTGAAGCAACTGATTCTTCCCACTGGGTTTGGGCATTTCAGAGTGGCCACCTATCGGATTCAATGACTTTAAGAGGGGGACCAAAGTCGCCGGGTTTGCGCCTCCCCGGAGGCCCACACGCAGGATTGGTCTAGGGGTATGACTTTGGCCTTCCAAGCCAATAGCACGGGTTCAAATCCCGTATCCTGCATTTCTTTTCTCAACTTCCAAGCAAGCAGCGCGAGCCTTGGTTGGAGAAACGAAATCCGGAGCCGGACTTGCGTGGAGGTCTGGGCGACGGCACTTTTTGCTTTTCACCGACGCGCATTGCCGCGCCGGTGAACCCTTTGCCGAGCTGGACCCGCCAAGCTCGTTTTCTTAGGCCCCGATGGCGTCGCCGTCGGCAAATTCCTTCCGGAACACGTCAAGGACCGTAACGAAGATGGACAGGATGAGTGGCCCTAGGAAGAAGCCAGTCACTCCAAACACAGCCAGGCCACCAAGCACGCCAAGGAGCACGATGGTTGGGTGCACGTGGGCGTGGTCGCCAATCAGCTTCGGCCGGACGAAGTTGTCAAGGGTGCTGACCATCACGGCGCTGTAGATGAGGAAGCCAATGCCTCGGACCGTGTCGCCTTCCAAAATCATGACCAAGCCCCATGGCACCCAGACGAGGGGAGCGCCGATGAGTGGCAGGAGGCTGAGGATGAAGACAATGAGGCTCCAGAACACCACGTTTGGCACGCCGAAGAACATGAATCCTGCCGCCGCGAGGGCGGTTTGCATGAGACTTGTGAGCACGTGGCCAAACATGACGCCCTT
This sequence comes from Thermoplasmatota archaeon, assembly GCA_049619235.1. Classification (GTDB taxonomy): domain Archaea; phylum Thermoplasmatota; class E2; order JACPAO01; family JAHFTW01; genus JBMZMP01. The sequence continues at coordinate 804 of JBMZMP010000026.1, read as the reverse complement.
GACGACGCTGCTGATTTCGTGGAACAAGAGGTCTCGGTGCGCTTCCTGCAGGGGCAAAAGTTCGCGGATTTTGTGTAGCAATTTTTCGCCGTCGGCGTAGGTGTAGTACAAGATGTACACGAGGACGAACACGCCCACGGTGCCCTCGGCAATCACGCCCAGCATGCGACTGGCAAGTTGACTGATTGCACCACTGATGCTTGGGGCAACCAAGTCCACGAGGCTGTTGCTGTCGCCCTGCGGCGCTTCGTACCCGAAATACCCGAATAGGGCCGCAAGAAGCGAGTCGATTTGCGCTTGCAATTGATCCGGGTCCAAGCTGCGGATGATGGTGCGCATTTCCGTCACCAGCTCAATGCTGAGCCAAGCGAGGGGAACCACGACGAGGATGAGCACGCTGATGGTCATGAGGAACGCACTGGTTCCGGCGTGCTTGACGCGTCCAAGGAGTCGCTTGTAGAGCGGGTACGTGATGTAGCCCACGAATAGGCCTCCAAGGACGTAGTCCATGAAGACTTCGAGAATGCTGAAGCTGACCCAAGCCAAGAGCACGAGGAGTGCCAAGAGGAAATAGGGGCTGAGCTTCTTTTTCGAAAGCAACGAAGCCGTGAATGGGGCGGCCTTATTGGTTCTTGGCTTCCTTTTCATCAACCAATGCAATTGCCTCCTCGGTCGTCAGGGCAAGCGGGTCCTTGTCCTTTGGAACCGTGGCGTTGGTTTTGTCGCATTTGATGTACGGACCGTAGCGGCCCGTGTGGAGTGTCATTGGTTTCTTCTTGCGGGGGTGTTGCCCAAGTTCCTTGA
>JBMZMP010000025.1:9037-13739 GCA_049619235.1 Thermoplasmatota archaeon | reverse complement strand
ACTGCTACGCCAAGCAGGCGTCCCAAAAACGCCGGGCTACCGAACCATCCAATTCTACGAATACCACGGCGCCGTGCGCACCGAACGCGGAATCGAAGCCGACGCCCGCAGCATCCTCACCCTCCAAGGCGGACTCCGCACCGAACGAGCACTCCCCGATCGCCACTTCATCAAAGGCCCACCACTCGAAACCGCCATGGAAATCCTACGCGCCAACCAAATCCAAGCCGCCATCGGATTCCAAACCGCAGCCAACCGCCACGCCTACTTCGAACCAGCCGGCGCCAACCAACTCTACATCCAACGCCCCGCCAAGGTCACGGACGCCGCCAAGCTCACCGGAAAAATCCTCAACGAATTCACCCAACACCCACGAGCAAGCCACAGCGACTCCTACGAATTGTACGTCGACGACCTCACACGCCTCGACATCCAAGAAGCCCGCGGCGAACCCATGACAAGCCCAATCCAAACCCTCCTAGACTTGTGCCTCCACAGCCGCACCGCCGCACACAAGGAATTCCTCCACGACCAACTCCGCAAGCAAGAGGTGCTCCATGCCTGATGCCGTAGACCGCCACTTCACAATGGTGGACGAACAGGAAAGCATCCAGAAAATGAAGGACGCCATCAAAGTCCTCCAAGACGCAAACGTCGACTTCACCATCGAAGGCGGCTGGGCAGTCACCGCATACGGCTCCAACGTAGCATCCGTAGACCTAGACGTCCTGGTCCCTGGGGGACTCACGCCCGAGATTGCAGAGGCCATTGAGTCGGCCACGGGCTACCAAATCTATTCCCAAGTAACCCAAGAGACGTTGGCTCTAGAATTCGTGGACGCGGATCACGCAAACGACCTCATCGACCGACCAAGCCTGAAGTACCTCCCGTCAGAGATTCTCAAGGGCCAAACAGAGGAACTCGAAATCCTGCCGGGCGTCGTCGCCAAAGTCCCATCAGCTACGGTCTTGGTCTTCATGAAACTCAAGGCCTTCCACGACCGGCGATTGCAATGGCAAGCCGCCCGAGGTGAACGCTTCCTGATTTCTTCCTTCAAGGAAGAAGAACGAGAGCGAACCATCAACATGGGCGAAGCCCACTGGCTGCGAAAAGCAGGCAAGGACTTGTTCGACGCAGCATACTTGCTTCGCGACCACACGAGCTTGGAAGAAGTGGAAAAAGTGGCACCAGCGGATGTTTGGGCCAAGGTGAAGACGAGCCTCAACGACATCCCATTGCCCATTCGAGCTTTCGCCGAAAACATGGCCAAGCGAGCCAAGATCGGTGACTTGCCCTTGCCCTAGGCTTTGGACAACAACCCCCGAATCCGTTCCTCCACGAGCTCTTCGACCAGGGCCATGATGCCCTCATTCTGCTTCTCGACGAGATCCACTTCCGCCCCCGGTGTCAAGGGAACGCGGCAGTTGCCACAGAACAGGTTGGTCGTGTCGTTGGTGTGATTGCACCGCGGACACGGCGCAAACATCACAGGTCGCTCTCGTTCTTCTTCGACCTTGATGCCGTGCTTCTCAAGCATCATGCGCTCAAAGTCCGCGCCGGCCAAGTGCACGTAGTGGCTCGGCATGTCACTGGTTCTGGACCAACCAAAGTAGTGTCGCAGCTGCGCCTCCGTGTAACCCAACTTTGCTTTCTCCGTCGCGGCCGTGTGGCGAAAGTCGTGGGGTTTGATGTGGCGCTTGATTTCCGCGCGCTTAGAGAGCCTCTGAATCACGGCGTACAGGCTGCTTGGGAGCATGCGGCCGTGTGGGTTGCGGCGGCTCGTGCCGTGAAACAACGGTGCATCCGGGTCGAGCTTGAAGGGGTGCATTTCCAGCCACGCTTGCAAGTGCGGCGCCGATTCATTGGGCAGAATCCGGACGGTGCGCGAGCCGGTCTTGAGGCCCTGAGCGGAGGCGGGAATGGAGACTTTGGCGCCGTACTGGTCGAACGCGATGCTGCCGACGTTGAGGGCAACGATTTCTCCGGCACGAAAGCCCGCTTCCCACATGAACGACACGAGCGCCTTGAGCCGGGGTTCGTACGCCACGCGCTGGAGTTGCTGCAGTTCTTCGCGCGTGATGAGGCGGTCTGTGATGACGCCCTTCTTCTTCGCGGTGCGGGTCTTGAGGTGGCGAACGCAGTCGGGGTAGTCTTCGCCGCCGTTGCGCCATTTGTAGAAGCCACGAATGATGACCTTGTGATGATCCATGGTGGCATCACTCTTGACGCACTTCCGTTCGACTTGGGTGACATTGCCGTTCTTGTCGTGGCTGCGGTACACGCGCGTGCCGGCGCGCGCGTTCACGTACGCATTCAAGTCCTGGCGCGTGGCCTCATCAAACGGCTTGGCCAGCTTGTTGCCAAACGTGCGCAAGACGTTCGCATTGGCCATCAACGTGGACAACCGGATGCCATTAGCTCGGCGCTCATGGATGTACTCCAAGACCTCCGCGCGGTGCCCATCATCAACGATGGACTCAATGACAATCGCAAGCCTGGCCTCGAAGTTCTCAATGGTGATAGAAGACATTCAGAGCGCATCGTCTCTATAGTCTACTTAACCCCTAGTAAGACTGAGTCGTCTATGGCCGATGTATAGCGGGGGTAAGAACTGCCGCAATCGGAATCCAGCCGCCCTCGTTTGAGTTATGGGCTCCGCCACCCAAAACAGGGATGATTATACGGGGGCGAACTTGAATGTCTTTCTACACCGGAAAGTCCCCAGAGGAATGTTGGAACTACTTCTATCGCCACATCGACAAGATCCCCCTTCCAGACAATCGAACAAAAGTCGAACAGTACCTGTCAGAGAAAGAGGAGCATGCCAAATACAGCACACTAGGGTCGTATCTCGGCCATATCAAGGCCTTTGGAATCTGGCTACAAATGACGCCCTGGCTTGAAGCGACGCGCGATGACGTTTTCAGCCACATCAAGGGTTCGAAGGGAATCCCGGGTAGGCCGGATCGAGTTCAGAAGCCAAGGAAACCATTGGGGAAGTACTCAAAGTACCAACGAATGGTGATGCTTCGAGATTTCTACAAGTGGCTTCTGGATACAGAAGATACTCCGGAACAGTTTCGACGCCTACCTTTCAGGAAACCGACTTTCGAAGAGCAATCAAGGGGCTTGGCGGCAAAGCTGTCGAAAGAAGAGGTGCTTCGAATGCTTTCAGCTGCCTGCAACTCTATGGATCGTGCACTAATCATGTTCTTGCTTGACTCTGGGTTCAGATCGGGGGAGGTTTCCGCGCTTGATATTCAAGACGTGGAATTTGATGAGTACGGCGCTTTGGTGCAGCACCACGAGGTCGTCGACGGTCTCAAAACGGGGGTCCGGAAAGTCAAGATTCGTATTACGTACGCAACTCGGTACGTTCGCGAATGGATTGAACGACATCCCGGTGGGTTGGATGGCGATGCGCCCCTGTTCATTTCTAAAAGTCATCGGAATGGCGGCGAAAGACTCAGCGCTAGTGCAATCTGGGACCACGTTTCCAGAATTTCCATGCGGGCGGGCCTTCGGCACATTCACCCACACATGTTTCGACATTCATGCGTTAGCGAAGCAGCAAGGTCCGGGTGGGGGGAGGAAATGATGAGACTTCGATTCGGATGGAGAAAAGGCAGCCCGATGCCCAGCCACTACTCGCACGTGGCAGATGAATTCGAGAATTACTCCCGCAAAATGGCGGGGATTCCAATCAATGGAGCCCAGGAAATGGCATGGTCCAGGAGCTGTGCTGCCTGTGAAGCCGAGTTACCAATTGAAGCAATTCAATGCAGGGCCTGTGGGAGGGATGTGCGTGCAGAATAGGTCAGCGGCGTTTGACTTCGATGGTACAATTGCTGATTGGCGTCGCGGCGTAAGCCCAGATTACCGCAACCCAGAAGCAACCATGAAAGACTGCTACTCAAACCCAAGTCTTCGTTGGATTGCCATTCAACTTCACAAAAACGGATTCCAATTGCACGTACTTACAGGGCGTGACAAACGTCATCAAATCGTCCTTCAAGCATGGCTCAAATTCTACGGAATCGAAGCAAGAATTCATTGTCGCCCCAATCACGTGGGGTTGTCATGCGAACAGCAAGCGGACTGGAAAGCATCCGTACTCAAAGAACTCAATCCAATCATGTATGTCGGAGATAATCGCCTCATCGACGAAGCTGGCGCACGACAAGCCAAAGTTGCGTTTGTCCACGTCGATCAAGCCGCGGCTGCCCTGGAGCGAGTGCGAGTCCCGCAAGACCCCCTACAAACCATTCGAACGCCAATCCAAGAATTACTGGAGCTTCTCCTATGACTACTGGAATCCACCATACATGGGGAGGCCCCGAGGAAGTATACAGCATCGTTGAGAGTCGGTGGGCAGAGCCGGATGCTCCGACGCTTGCTATTCAGGTTCCGTTTGCTGGTGCTAAGAACTCGCTCAATGAACCTGTCGATGCATACGAGGTTGAGTTCCAGTTGAGCGAGGAAAATGCTCGATTGTTCCACCGGTTGATTGGCTCATGGTTGGAGGAAATCCATGAGTAACCCCCCGACGACAGTATCTGAAGCCATTGAAGACACCCTCAAACTGTACAAGGAAACCCACAAACTTACCCCAGAGGAAGAAGACGAAGTCCGGGAGGATTTCTCACGATTCTATGCCCGAACCTTGACCCTAGGAGTCCGTGGAGTCCGTTGGAACTTCAAC
>JBMZMP010000025.1:0-9027 GCA_049619235.1 Thermoplasmatota archaeon | reverse complement strand
ATGCATCATATGCGGCGCAACCGGTAAACTCCACCGATTACTGATATTTTATCCTCAAATCCTCGTCATGACGGGTCGGACATTCGGATGCCTTGCATGCAACAAACACGTGCACCTAGCAAACGGGTATCATGAGGAGATGCTTGCCGCGGTTCTTAGGAGGATGAAACGTGACCCAGTCAAGTAATCCCAAGCTGCCAGATGGACTCACCATTGATGACGTCAAAGGATTCATCCTAACATATGTAGGCGGACGGGGAATCAGCCTCGGGGACCTTGCAATGCTCATTGCCGTCAAAGGCCTTGGTCCAGAAGAAATGCAGGACGCCATCTACGACTTGCGCGACGAAGGAATCATTGAACTTCATGATTTACGCGACGCGAAAGACATGACCGTCAACCGAACCAAGAACTTCCTCGGGAAACAATAATTCTGGCCTATTGGTGGAACATACCAACGAGACCGGATTCTTTCACGGCCCGGCATCGAATCCGAAGACGCCAATCAATCGAATTTAACCTCTTTACTAAGATTTGCCCAAGGAGTAATTGTCCGGGCGAGAGTTCAATATTCCTTGTGCGCCCAAAGTAAACATGCTCACGTGAAAGCTTGTCCGGCACGAAATCTTGCGGGTCCAAACTAGGTAGCCATTGGTTGGAAAACCCAAGGACTCGACGGGGGTGGCTGACCCGCAAGTATTTCGCCAAAATATTCTCGAAGCACATCCAACAACATAGTGCGGAAACATTCACCGCCCGTTACCATGGGAAAAGAGGTGCTACGTGAATCTGTTATCCCCAAGATAGACGTTGAACTACATTCCATTGATGAAGATTTTCTTGGATCACAGGACATCTCGAGCACGCTGGCTTCGATCTTATTACACGATAACCTGGAACCGCCGTTGTCCATTGCATTGCATGGACGGTGGGGCTTTGGAAAGTCGTCAGCCACTAATTTATTGATAAATGACTTGGAGCGTGATGATTCTTACCAAAGGATTGTTGAGCTTCAAACGCAGGCAGAAATTTCCATGAAACAACTAGATGCTTTTTAGGAAATATTTGGTGCCCAGTGACCAAATCCGTTATTTTCAATATTATTGCTCGTGCGCTGAGGACTCCTCAATGAACAAACTATCAAGCCGAACAACAGCAATATTGGTCTCGCTCGCATTTCTAGCGATAGGGGCTCCTACAAGTACCGCTACTTTGACTGAAACGAATTTAGACTTTGGAACTTTTGATGCACAAAACGATGGCGCTTGGCTGTCCAACATTAACCTCTGCGAAGCATCGTCGATTGACGTCCCGTCAGCAATTACCCTAAAAAACATCCCCGTTTCATCGACAAAAATTACGATGGTCGCCACTGATTTAGAAGTGGATATTCTTCCACAAACATACTCGAATACCCTGTCTTTGCCAACTCATGATGGATACTTGGTGTTTGACTTCCTCCTAAGCGACGCGGTTCCAACCACGGGGGTTTGGAACGTCGGTTTTTCAGTTGAAGGGGTAAGCGGAAAAGAATTATTCACCAATGTAAGTTTCATATGCCGCCAATCAGCTCCTCTGGGTGTTGGGCTCATCTGTGACGCGACGGCCTCAACCAAGCAATACTCAAAGCAGTTGCACCACGGAGCCGAAGTTGAATATGCGATCCTTCCGGCTGTTTGTGGGAAAAATGTAGGCGAAATCGTTGGAAACGATGGCGTTAGCCCATCCGCCATGGTTTGGCAGTACGTGCAATGTTTGGTCCTAAACCACAATACCGATCAATCAATCATGAACGGAAACGATTTGACTAGTGCCTATGCTCAGAGCCAAGAATCTGGACATGCAGAATGGCAACTTGTGGCAGAGGCAACTGTTTCAACCCCCTGTGGAAACTTGAATTTTGGACTTGGCATCCCGATTGGAATTGATGCGGTTGTCTCTGCAACCGGCGGGTTCCAAACCGCTGTTCATGATTACGAACCTTGTGCCGATGCAAACATTCGCAATGATCTTCAGAAGATTTGGTACAATTACTCGGCAAAGGTGCAACTTTTTGCTAGCGATTTCAACTACGCTGGGGAGTCATTGCTCTTCGATTCTACTTTGGTCGTTCACAAAGAATTCTGGGCCAGGGCTGTGAATATCAAAGGGGGGGTAGAATACAGCACGAACGACCCAGCACAGGGAACTGAAGGGCCAATCATGTGTGAAGCGATGCGCGCCCAAGACGTTGCGACAAGCTTTCAGGTCTTAACAGAGGCTGCTCAAAAGGCAGCTGAAACAATGGTCCCAAGTTTCTCTGGTGCCACCATTGAGTTCGTGAAATTGCCTGTCGTAGGCCCAATCGAAGTCATCGAATCGGAGGGCCTTGGAGACTTGAGCCCTAGCGTTAGCGCCTGCGGCATTTCCCAAGGGAACGTGTTTGAGTATGAAGGTAATACTGTACTCGGCCAAGACGCGCTTCAACTGCATGGCCGCGGAGAAGTTGTAAAAGCAGACTACCCTTGCGAGCTTTGATGGCGAAAAATCCCTTCTTCCTCCTCTTTCTTTTGCTAATTGTGCTATTTTCTGGCTGCGTTGAGGAATCTCCCGGCAGGTATATGGCTGCACCGCTAGAGGAAGCGGATTTTCATCAGTTCCGTGGTGAAATTGATGGCTGGTACGCAATGATTGAATTGATTCCAAGAATCATGACATTTGATGAGGTTGAGTTCCTGGGCGACGCTGCCAGCTTTTACAATCCCCTTAGTGACTCAGAAGTCATTGGGTTGAAGCTAGCATTCCTAAATCAAAGCCAAGAGGTGGGGCACCTGATATTGGACTCGGCGTCTCTATCGCCAATTGCTGCATATACGGCAGAACACAAAGAATATTACAGTTGGACCCCGGAAAATTTCGCCCTAAGCGGAATTGGAGGATTTATCCCGCTTCAAGCATCGGTCCAACACCCCCAATTGCCGCCGGCGTTCCAAAATGAATCAGGGTACTTCATGAACGCCTCCTTCGATGGCGAAGAAATCGTAATTGGTGGCAAATTCAATGTAACGCCGGGGGTCATGATTGCAGACCAATCTTTTACAGGGGATTTCGAACTAACCTGGTTGGGAGAGAAGATTGCCCTCAGCGGCGAATTAACAACCGTCGGACGGTTGCCCACGTTTCCAGGTGCGCATCCAAAATCGGATGGCCTACCTGTAACCATCGAACGTGCCATAGAAGACGCGAAAAATTGCACGTGGATCAATTGCGATGTAATTCTTCAAGATTGGCTGGAGGGCCATCCTGATGCGTTTGTGTATCGTGCCCAATTCGAACCTTCCGCCGGAGGTCTTGAGATGCATGTTTGGCGCATCATGATGTTTGATGAAGCGTCAAAGTCCCAAATGGGGTTCCTCGTGGGTTATTTGCCTGCCGAGCCGGAACCCATGTTGGTTGCCCATGGACAGGACAGTCATTCGATGCTGTATGAAACGGGTGAGCGGGACGAGCGCGTTCAGGAAGAATTTGCATCCATTGCGGACGTTTTCGAAAAATGTGCGGCCATGTCGGAGGATCCGATTGTTGTGTATCGTCGGGTCCCGGATTTTGTGGAAAATTCGTACGGTGGAGTTCAGCAAACTTCGATGAGTGAAATTCGATGTGAAGGCGAATTCAAAATTTACGCGGAAACAGGGGGCTTGAAGCGTGTCTCTTTGGGGTAGTGTGAAACTGTCGCATATCTCTCCGCCTGTTCCTTGTTGTATGTTCACGAAGCGAGCCTAGGTGCTTCCAACTCTCCTTGCGCAATGCCCGAAGGGTTCGGCTAATGATTTAGCGATAATCAATTGCTGCTGAGTCGTGAAGGCAATTTGAATTCCCGTTGGTAATTTCGACGGAGTCCATGCTTTCGACGACGATGTCTGCGTTGATAATTGGTAGTTGGGCAAGCAGGCCTCCGTGGATTATCAATGTCCCTGGAACGATTCCTGCATTGTACCAAGCTGTTGTATTTACCTCGAAGTAGAGGCCGTCGGAACAGTGGTGTCTTGCTTGTGTTTCCGAAAAGCTGGTGAATGGATTTGAATCATTTACGGTTGTCATTTCGTAGCGGAGGTCGCCTTCAACTGAAAGCCGCCCCATCACCCAGGGTCCGTGTTCGGCGTTGAAAATGAGCCGCGGGCGGCAACTGAAGACACGCATTCGAAAAATTGTAGGAGTGGCTCGTCGTTGGTTAGGATTTCAAGCGCGCGCACGTTGACTCCTTTTGCTTCGTCTAGCGCGATTTCAGGTTGGTTGGCTCTACGATGAGTTGCACTAGTGAGAAGATGTAGTTGTTCATGCCGTCTGCTTCATTTTTGCATTCGTACGTTTCAATTCGCAAAGAAATGAGGCCGCCAGCTGATTGGTAGAATGGATATTCAGGCTCTTCAAGGTGGGCGTAGAGTTCGAATGGAAGTTGAGAGAATGTGGAGTAGTGCTTGCATTCGCCTAGGCTAACAAATGGAGTGCCCGGTATCTTGTCAGTGGGGTGGTGGACAGGGGGTTGATTTCCGGTGGTCTCATCAATACATCCTGCGAAGAGGATGGTGAGGGTGATGGTTTCTAGGGTTTTGTACGGGCACATGGCTGCGCGAAGGATTTAACCTGTTGAGGTTTTGGCCGCCACATGGCGTCGGATTCTGAATTTTCTGGGACCCAACACCGCCTTCTTGATGCGGTGTTGAAGGACCCCGGAATCACGAAATCTGAACTACAAGAGGTCCTTGGAATTGGTTGGGGCACGACCGACTACCACGTCCGGGCCTTGGAAAATCAGCGTTTAATTCAGAAAATTCGCATCGCCCCTAGAGTGCACTTGTTCGATGCTCAAACTCCTGAGCAGAAAATGGCTATGATGGCTGCTCTTCGTTTACCAATGAGCAAGGCGTTTGTTGATGCCATGCGGTATCCGGTCAGGGCTCAAGATTTGGTTGATGATACTGGCGCGTCGCGGCAAGTCGTGGATCGCCATTTGGCGCATTTGACTCGTAGTGGGGTTGTTGAGCGTAGGAAGTTTCGTTACTCGATTTCTAAGGCGTATAGGGCATGGTTTGAGCGTTGATGTTTGATATGGGCTTTGAAAAGTTAACCTCGCGTGCTTTGGCCGGCTTTGGCTGGTTCATCGGTCATGCGATTCAGCATGGTATTGTTGGCCGCGACGCTTTTGGTGTCGCCTGCGCTGGCTCAGTTTCCGCCCGAAGACCCGCCCGTGATTCCTCTCGAAGCACCCATCCCTGGGTGCAATCTAATCAACGTCGATCCGGACGATCCGCCGTTTGTTGAGGTGAATGAAGGATGCAAAACGACGTGGATTTACTTTCTAACTTGGCCCATTGGCGGGCCACCAGTGCCACCGTAGTTTTGCTGCTACTATTCTTCCCCTTTTCCCATGCTTCTCCTTTGGAGGATTTTTCTTTTTCCGACCTAACCTCCCCGAGTGTTTCATCGGCCAATGCTATAGTTAGCGGAGTTTCCATTGACTTTGGAGATTCTTCCGCGGCCTGGAGCCTATCGGGGTCACTGCAGATTTTGCAGGAGTTCCGAGAAAACGATGTCGATGCCTTGCCGGTTACCGTCTCGGGCGACGAGGGCACTCAAGAAGCATTTTCTGGAACTAGCACCGCGGAAATTGAATTGCTGGACTTCTCGTTTCTGATGATAGCCCCCAACGAAGCGCTCAGCTCGTTTGAAGCTTCGAACATTGAAGCATCACCGGGCAAAGGAGTCAAGGAATGGCAATTCGGATTTGACGACGCCCGAATTCCCCCAACAATTTCATTATCCAACCAAGTGCACGTCGAGGCATCCAGCCTTGATTCCCTTGAGTTAACAGGGAATTTCCAGATCTCCATGTGGGAAAGCCTCATTCACGTGGACAACGAGACATATTGGTCTGGCACTCGAATCGTACCATTCGAGGAAGGCCTCGAGCCGTTGGCCGAGCAAGGCGTGGGAACCAGTCGAGAACAAGTCTTGCATGTAATCGTCGAAAACGGCACGTTGACAATTCCTAGAATCGAGTCCAAAGTGGAATTGTTCTTCGAGGAGGTTACCCTGATTGGACTCGATGGCGTGACTTTCAGTGACGCACGGACCCTTGCAGGGGAAGATCTTGGGGTAGTCGAATCCAATTCGTCTTGGTCGTCAACAATCCTTGGCGGCGCCTCACTGATTGCTCAAGACTTTGATGGGGTCGACGTTTCATTTACGGGCGCACAACCCGGGAGCGAGCGTTCGGTGGTAGCGGAACTGTTGATTGCAATCGCCCTCGCTGGAATCTTGGCGTTCGCATATTCAAATTCCAATTGGAGAGGAATTCGCGTCATGGAGCGGGATTTAGAACGCGGTCAATACGAAAAGGTGGCTGCACGAAAAATTCGACGACTCCTTCGAAGCAAACATGGAAGAAAGGCATCCCTGTTTAGAGCCACGTCCCTATTGGCACTCGGATTGTTCAAGGAAGCGGGCCTGTTCTTGGCGAGCTTATCATTTGAATCAAGAATGGACCCCGCGACGTACCACTTCCTTTTTGCGCATTCACTCGCCAGCCAGGGAGAGAAAGAAGAGGCAAGTAGGCACTTGGTGCAATGCCTTGCTCTTGAACCATCGTACAAGGAAGAAGCCGATGCGATTCCTGTTCTGAAGACGCTGCTGAGCAGATATGACGTTGCTCAGGCGATTATGAGTGATTCCTATTCGTAATGAATCGCGCACGCATCATGGAATTGCTTAGTGCGTACCGCGGTATGCACAAGTCACAGATTAAGCGTGAATTGGGCTTGGCTTGGGGGCAACTTTCCCATCACCTCGCGGTGTTATCGCGTGAAAAACGGATTCAACTCGAGTATCACGGGCAGGAATGTTGGGCGTTCCTACCATTTGTTTCATTCGATGAGCGGGAGCGTTTGGTTGCGGCGGGGAAGCCTTGGCGCCGAAAACTAATTGGTTGGCTGGGGGGCCGCGGAGCGTCTACGTTGGCAGAGCTTTGTGACGACCTGCAGGCTTCGAAGCACGTCGTGAGGCATCATCTGGGGCACTTGATGGCAGCTGGGCTGGTTCACCGGACGGGGTCAAATGCACCACGGTACGAGTTGAGTGAAATTCAGGCGTCAGAATCTTCCTCGGCCTGATTAACAAAAGGAAGCCTCATGGGGGCCGGTAGCCGCATGCTTTGAGGAATGCACTGATGGCACGAGCACGCGCCCTAAAGTGACTGCTGGACCCCCGGGTCACCGAATGCTTGCTTCCCGGGGATTTTGTCATTGATGCCCCATTTTGGCGGGAAAAACAATTGGAATGGTTGCTGCCTTGGGGAGTATTTTGCCTTGATTCGTTTGCGAGCGCTTTTGAGTTCAGGCATTGCTTCACGCGTGTACTTGTCGAGTTCACAAAACAATCCTTGGCAGTCAATGGCGTGCAACTTTCTTCCCCATAGTCCTTGGAATTCGTATCCAAATTCCTCGAATTTTTCGTCCTGGGACTCAACCATGTGGCGAATGACATTCACTGAATCTTTTGGTGAAACATCGGGGAATGCTTTGCGGATTCCCCGCAAGGCGCCGGGCCCAGCCACCACGTAATCATTCTCGGAGAAGTTGATTTGAGGAAGGTAGTTCAGGTCGATGGCCACTTGGTAGGACATGAAATCACCCATCAGGGGATACTCCCGCAGTGTTTCCACTATGCTTTCTAGGGATTGCTTGCTTGGCAGTTCTTTTCCTAGGCCGTTGTCCAAGAACATGTGTTTGAATAATTCCACGTGGTTTCGGAATTTCTCAGAATGGCCGTACGCCTTGGTTGCGCAGAGAATGAATGCCGAAGTGTACATTGTTTGCCCAGTTCGCTTCAAGCGCCCTAGTTCATTTTCAAATTCACCTGATTCTAGGTGCTGGAGTTTAATTTGGCCGCCTAGCTTGGCCTTGAGTTTGTTCCAGGTTTCGGGTTTGCTGAAGAATCTGAATGCTAGGGTGTTGAAAACTTGGTCTTCAATTGAGTCGTATTCGTCGTAGCAGACATCGCGAATCATGTATTGGGAGACGCGATCACTTGCCCGGAATACATTGCAAAACTTGTATTGTTGCAGTATAGGGTCTTCAGTCCATGGGCCGCGAAGGTTTTCGGCTCGGGCGTTGAAGATTTTTTGACGCTCTGACGCGAAATACCAGTAGAGGTTCTCTACGTTTTTCCTGGACTTCATTCCTTAAGCTTGATGAATACGCCAGTGCCGTGCAGGTTAATGAACCGAGAATCATTTTCCAGGGTTTTTGCGGCGATTCGTTCACCAATTGTGTATCGGAACCGGTTGTGTCCAGTGTAGTGGTCGAAAACGATGGCGCCACCAGGAACTATTTGTGCGGCAATGGTTGCGAGGGCTGCAGTGGCGGCACTGTAGTTGTCGGTATCCATGAATGCTAGTTGAATTGGGATTTCTTCTAGCACTTGAACGGTGTCTCGGATGTCTCCGGGGACGATTTCCACGTTTTCATTTTGAAGGTAGTTTTGGACTTCTTGGAGATTGGTATTGCCGAGGTCTTCGTGGTTGTAAAGATCAAGTGGACTTTCCTTGCTTGGGAAGCCTTCGAATGTGTCAAACGTCCAAATTTTCGCGGAGCCTCCAAGAGCTTTGACGGTTTTAGCGAGGAATTTTGTGGTTCCTCCTTGGAATGTTCCAAATTCGACAACGTCACCTTGTAAATTGTTCTTGATTCCGTTTTCGATGCATTGGAATAGGTGGATTAGGCAGTTTTCGTAGCCGTTTGCAATTGATGGAACTGCAAGGCTTTCCTTGATTTTCTTGAAGGTCGGGTTTTGGTATTCATAGTGCGCGTATCCTGCGAGGAGGATTTTTGGCTCTCCATTGATTTTGGGGAGAATTTGTTCGAGCAGGAGTTCTTTTTCCGCATCTGCGCATATGACGATGACTTGATTTGAGACTGTTTTGAGGTTTGCAATGGATTCAACGGTAATGCCGTCTAGGGGGCCTGCTTGTCCATCGTTGTAGATGCTGGT
>JBMZMP010000024.1:4049-13847 GCA_049619235.1 Thermoplasmatota archaeon | reverse complement strand
AGCGTCTCGCTCTCGGCGGGGCCACAGTGTGCCGTGCCGAAACTGTACACGCTGCTGACGGAGAGGCCATCGAAGGGCAGGACCCCGTTGATTTCTTCGTCAACCAATCGGAAGCCGTTGTATGGGCAGCGGTTGATCCAATGGATGTCCGCGCGGAATTCAAGCTCAGGCAGGCGCACACCGTTGCTGGTCTTCAAGGAGACAGTAGGTCCGGCGAGTTCGCCGGATTTTCCAAACGTGAGCGGCCCGGTGAAGAAGGCCTTCTGGCCTTGTGGTGCAGGAATGTTTGGGATGCCCCGTTGCATGCCGGTGCTGGGGGTCCAGCCTCCGTTGTCTTGCTCGAAGTCGGCTCGGTGCAACACCACGCCAACGTCAGCGACGGCGGTGTTCTTGTTGTTGAGGTTCCATTCGTCTGCGGCCCAATCAAGGACAGCGAAGAGTTCCACTTCGCCCGTGTAAGTGGCGGGGATGGAGGCTTCAATTTCAGCGATGTAGGATTGCCCGGGGGCAAGCACTGGGACCGCAACCGATCCTGCACTGAGAACGTCTCCCGTTGGCAGGGTGACCTTGACGTCCACAGATTGTGGTGTGGAAGATTTTGCACCGTTGTTGACAATGGTGGCCGAGATGGTCTCGGTGTCACCTAGGTTCAGAACGGCAGGACTCAAGCCGGAAATTTCCAAGTCGTAGTCGAATCGTGGCGCCTTCAGGAGCTCAATTCCGTCGAGGGTCCAACCATCGCGGGGGCCAGATCCGTATTGGTATTGGTAGGTGTTGCTCCAGAGGTAGAATCCGAATTCCAGGGAGTCGCCGGCGGAGATGTCTTGCAGGTCGAAGAGCGCGGCTTCCATTTGCTTGTTGCTTCCTTTGAAGCCAGACATTGCTGGGTTGCCAACGGCGGAAGTGCTACAGTAGTATGTGCTGTAGCAGTTGCCATCGTAGCCGTCCCGGGGCTCAATGAGCTTTTGGGATGCGCCGTTCTTTGCCATGGTGACGAACGCAATGTCGTCGTAGTAGATACTGGACCCTACACCGATTTCGTATTCATGATCGAACGCGAAGAGGTACTTGTCGCCAGCTTGGTGGTTGGTTACGTCGATGCTTGGAGCGTGGAGCCCATGGTATTGTTGCGTGTAGGAAGTGTGTTCTCCGCCCCGGGTGTAGGCTCCGTCCAGGTCGGTTGCCCAGACAAGGGTGCCGTCCAATGGTTCGGCGGCGCCGCCTTCAGGAATGCCCAGTTCCCATTCGCCCACGTCGGGACTGCCGCTCACGGCCCAGTTGGCCGCGTTGGCGGTTTCGGGGTCAAGGCTTGCCACCGGAATGTAGACCGGCATGGGAACATCGAGGATGTTGTTGGATAGCACTGGGTCCGAAGGAACATCAACAAGTGCGGCCATGAAGTGGTTCTTGGCAGCGAGTGGAGTCCAGGGGAGCGCCACTTCGAAGACCTCGCCGCCGGGGATGTCACTGAATGACGCGGACGACGGGACTCCGTTGGAGGTTGTACCAATCGAGAAGAAGGAATCCACGGTTCCAGACACGGGTTGGAAGCCGTTGTTGCGCAGAACGAGGACGGTCTCTGCAGGTGTCCCTGCGGTGAGCCGACTTGGCAGTGTCCGCACATCCATCACTTGGACGTCGTGGTCTAGACGCTCGGATCCAAGTAGGAGCACATCATCGATGGCGGCGCCAGCGTATCCGGACGGTGAGTATCCTTGGTCGAGTTCGAACATGACGTCGACCACTTTTCCGGTCATACCGGTGAGTTCAACGGTGACTCGATCCCATCCAAAGGATCCGCATTCCGCACTGCCACCTTTCTGGCTGGACGTGGTGGCACATCGGTAGCCATCTACGGGGGGCATTTCCTTCCAGGCACCTTCGGTGACGGCGTCGCGGGCGTACACTCGAAGCGCGCCGTAGAGGCTGTACGTGTGCATCGACAGCTCAAAGGAAATTGCGGGGTCGAGGAAGTTTTGGAAGTCGAGGTCCTCGAGGATCAATTGGTTGAACGTGTAGCCAGTGACGTAGCTATTCAGATCAGTGGCCCAAAGGTTGCGGTCGGGCGCGGCCGAGTGAAGCGGCGACAAGCTACCGTACGTGGGCACGCCGTGCTCCCATTCGCCCGTTGCCGTCACACCATCGGGGGTGTCAAATTTGAGCTGGTCCACGGCGCCCTCGATGAATTCAATGGTGTGGCTGCTAGCATCGTTGCTGGCGTCCACATCACCGGGGACGACGTACTTGAACGTGAAGGTCATTACGTCGCCGTTTTTGGGTTGGATGGTTGGATTCCAGTGGATGGCTTGTTGTTCGTTGAAGCCCAGGCCCACGTTTTCTGCGACAACACCGGATTCAACGATTGCGCCGTGGTTTCGGACCACGTAGGTGATGTCGCCTTCCCCGTAGACGGTTCCGGCGTTGTATGCGACGAGATCCATCCCGTCGAAGTAAGTGACGTCAAGCGCGTCGCGGGCGTTGAGAATTTCAGTGGCGAAATCCAGCTTGGTCACCACTTCGAAGTCCCGCGCGATTGTGGTTTGCCCGGGCGCCTGTGCTTCTGCGCCGACCAAATCAATGATGACTCGGTAGTCGCCGTCTGTGCTTGGAGCAGAGAAGGTGGAGAGGTAGGTCGCTTCATTCCGGAGTGCTGGCGAGCGCGCCACATTCGAAGGTGCTGCGAGCGTGGTGGGTTCGGTGTCCACCAAAACCGGGGTTCCCGAGCAAGAAGACCCGCTGAGCTTGCAGTACGTGACTTCGATGTCAAAGGATTGGTCTTCGTTGCCGAGGTTGACGAAGCTCATGTTGATTGGCACCGTGGAGGATGGCGGAACCAACGCCGTTTTTGCCAGTGCCAAAGTTTCCGCGCGGACGTCCTTCACGGAGTCCACCGTGAATGTGCCGGCAAATCGGTTGTCCCCGTCCACGTCACCAGGGCCTGCGGGGGCCACGGTCACTTCGTACTGGAAGGGGCCCGTCGCGGAAGGAGCATCCCAGTACAGGGTTTCCGTCCGGAATTCTCCTGCAGGGATCAATGGAATTTCAAAGGTTTGAGGCACACTGGCGCCACCCCCGGAGGAAGCCACGAGCAGCGCGCCCGTGACTCCAGTTGCATCCTCGGTGCCGCGGTTTGCGACGGTGACTTTGAAGGGCAATTGGCTTGCCGGACGTACGATGTCGTGAGCGTTTGGTTGCCCCACGGTGGTCACCAATTGCGCACCACTGAGAGGATCTGGAACTTCCCGGTCAGATCCCATGCCACCAAGCAAGGGGCCGGGAATGGGTTCAGGGTTGACAACGGTGAACGCGGTGTTGCTCCACGTAGCGCCGTTGCCGTACTCGTCCCCAACATGGGTTCCTTTGGCGTTGATCTCATAGCTGTCATCGCCGCCCAAGTCCTCGAAAAGGCCGAGTCCACCTGGGCCCGCGCCATGCCCCATTCCGGGAAGACCACTAAGGACATAGTCGTCATTGCCTGCGCGCTCGATGAACACACCAAGCCCTAGGCTTGCGGCGCCGCGGGCTAGGTAGGAAACGGCACCAAACGCGCCATCCGTGCTTGTGCAGCAGTATTTACTGGAGATGTCGTAGCGATCGTTGCCGCCGCCTTCGATGGCGATGCCGACCCCTTGCACGCCAGTTCCGAGGTACCGGCCAAGGCTGGTTCCACTCACGCTGTAGGAGTCGTCGCCATTGTAATCTGCGAAAATGCCCACGCCTGCCGTGGAAGCACCCAGGCTGCTGCTGGAGCGGGTGTTGGTGTACACGTCGTTTCCACCCATGTCTGCGAAGACGCCAATGCCACCGGTGGCGCCGCTTCCGAGTGACCCACCGTAATTGGAGGTGGTGTAGGTGTCGTCGCCGGCAACGTCTACAAAGATACCGGCGCGGCCATAGTACCCGCTTCCGAGCGTGTATTCATACGAGCCACTGGTGGTGTATTGGTCGTTGCCGCCAAAGTCGATGAAGAGAGAACTTGCATCCGTGTTGGTCGTTCCATAGCCTGCCCCTCCGAGGGTTCCGCCGTATCGGTCGTTGCCGCCGAGGTCAAAACCGAGGAGAATTCCTTCAGGTTGCACTTCGTCACCGGGGGTGCCGAGGTAGAACAGAATGGGGTGGTACCGGTCAAGGGTTGGTTGTGGGTTGCGGATGATCAGCGTCTCTTGCCCTTCGAGGAGTTGAAGCTGCGGTTCGTCCACTTCGAAGTCGAGAATTTGCTCTGCGATAGCTGCGATGCTGGCCAGCACTTCATCAGCAATTGGCAGCTCTACGCGGTCAATTTCCACGAGCTCCTTCAGATTCAAGGATTGCACGGCCTCCGTTGCGAAGCCACTTGGATCTTCAACAGGATCAACGTGGTTTTGGGGGAACATGACGGCTTCTTGAATTGCAGCCACCAGGTCAATGTCCTGAACGGATTGGCTGTCACGGTACGGGAGCAAGAGCGATTCCATTTCGGTAAAAGTCGCGATGATGCCACCGAGGGCCATGGATGCTTCCTCGCCTAGCAGTGCTTCGTAGGCGTTGACATCCTCAATGGATGCCTCGTCGAGGACGGTTCCTAGTAGTTGGAAATGATTGTCAAGCGCATCACTCAGGTCCACGGGCGCGGCGGTGTTTGCGCTGTTGGTTCCAAGGACGTCGAAGAGCTCCGCGAGTGTGCTGGGTGCTGCGTCAAGGAAGTGTTGCTGGAGGAGGGCTTGGCCATTGGGTTGCGCAAGCTGGCTGGCAAGCGGGAAGCCTGCGGGCAGGGGTTGGATCGCGTTTCGATCCATGATGTTGAGGACTGCTTCTTCAAGAACAAAGAGGGTCGTGATGCTGTCCTCCAGGCGGTCTTGGAAGCTTTGCAAACGGAGGACCGTTTGCTGCACGGCGGTTGCGTCGCCTGCAGCAAGGTCCCGGAGCAGTGAATCATCGATGGCGCCTTCGAGGCGGGTTTCGATTTTGGCGTTCAGTTTGGTGGCTTCGTCGAACGCCGTGAGGTACGTGGCAAGGATGTCCATGTCGCCTGGAAGGAGCCACTGCTCAGCGCCACGGATGGCGTCGGCGACACTCTTGTCAGCGGGAACAAAATCAAGCGCGAGAATGTCCTCGGCTCCAAGGCCCTTGGTTGGGTCGGTTGGCAATTGGAAGGGGAAACCGTCCCAACTGCCGCCCTGCTTCAGGACTTCACTGGCAAACGCTGCCCACGTGATGTCCGAGAAGTCGAGGACTAGTGTCTCATCCGTGAAGCCGAATGCGCGCCCGATCGGGAACGTGCCTTCGTGGGCGATGGGAGAGATTGAGTTCTCTTCGACGAGCGTTTCCGTTCCAGGGATGAGCACCGGCTCCGCGAAGGAGATTGGGGCGAGTAGAGTTCCTAGGAACAGCAGGGTAACGAGTACAGATTGGTTTCGCAACATGACCACCTATTGACGATAGAGTATCCTCTATACCAGCGGCCATTGGATTCTGCGCTTTTAACCCTTGTTCAACAGGAGGGGCGACGGCGTAGGATTCCGAGGATTGCGAGGCCCGCGAGAATTGCCAAGACTGGCGTTGCCGGCGCATCCTTTTCCACCTCTTGGGTTTGCAGTGGAACCCCTTCAACAGTGAAGGTTCGTGGTTCGCCCTCCAAGTCATAGCCATCCAAACTTCGCATGAACGTGTATTCATATGTACCTGCGGGCAATGCCCCGAGTTCCACCATGAACAATTGGCCCGCACGCTTGAGCTCGTAGACACCCACCAGTTTGCCGGCCTTTCGCAACTCGACGGACACGTTTGTGCTCGAGGTCAAGTGTTCCGGAACAACCGGCACTTGAATGGTCAGGTTGGCGGCATCCGTGATGCGGGTGGGAAGTACCGGCGTGCCGAAGGGGTTACCCTTCATTTTTGTCTCAACAGCGTTGGAGAACGCCTGTTCCACATTGCCGGCACCATCTGTTGCACGGACGCGGAAAAGAACGGTTTGGTCATCCAATTCCCGGTGCACATACGTCCAAGAGGTTCCTTTGAAGCCGTCTGCAAGCGTGGTCCAGTTCTCGGCCCCACGCTTGACCTGCACTTCGTACGTTCGGGTTGGCGTGCCCGTGCCGGTGACAAGCACATCTTGCCATTGCACGACCACTCGATCACCGACGGTACCAGGCAACGCAGGCATGAACGTGGATGGCGGCAGGTTGTCAACGACCACTTCACGAGTCAATTTCGATGATTTTCCGGTGTCGTCAGTTACGGTTGCAGTCAACTGCACCGTGCGGGACTGTGGCACGGTCACCTTGTACTCGCCCACGTACCGACCGTTCCCAATGTGCGCCAAGTCCACGGTTGCAGTCCCGTTTTTGTCAAGGCCACGCACATCAACTTGTACAGAGGCGATGCCGCTGAAGTCAGCCGCAATCACATCCAAATGAACAACATCGCCCATGGAAAGCGCGTCTTGCTGCCCGGGCAGGCTGGCCGTGAAACTGGCCGTCGGGGCGTTCGCATCCACTTGGAACGCCCAACTGCGTTCACCCACGTTTCCAGCCACATCCGTTGCAAGAACGCGAACAGTGTGTTCGCCTTCTGTCAATGCAAGCGGAGTCTGGAATCGGATGCGGTCCGCCTCGCGAACGACGCCACTTTGGACTTCCTGTCCATCCAGGAACAAACGAAGGGAACTGGTTTTGATTCCTGAACCCAGTTCTTGGAGTTCAGCCGTGATGGCCGGTCGAACGTCGCCTGTGATTGAACCCGGCCCGGGCACGGGATTGGTCCAAGCGGGCTTGGTTTGATCCACTTGGAAGACATAGGATTGCTCGAAGCGGTTGCCAACGGCATCCTCCACTTCGAGGTGCCACGTCAAGGGCCCGTCCGGCAGGGAGTTCGCCTTTGCGATTACCCGGCTGCCGTCAGGGTTGCTGGAGCTTGGCGGTAATTCTTGGATGAACCCAGGCACGCCGAGGGATGAATCGACGATGGAGATGTCTTCGAAGAACTGGGCCGTCAGCGGCTTGGCAGATCCAGTCAGCCAGGTTTGTGTGGATGGCGAGAGAATCGGGCTGCGGATGCCCGTGTCTACGTAAATGGCCCATTCTACAAACCCGAAGTTGTTCGCGAAGTCAACAAATTCCACACGAACCACGTGGCGCCCTTCCGCGAGGCACCCTGGAGGAAGTCCGGTCAGTGGTTGCTGGTTGTCGCCTTGATCGGGATCCAATTGGCTCATGTCCAAGACCGCGCCGACAATGTTCCCCTCTTGATCCAGTTGGAAATTCACGTAGGGGTACGCACGGCCATCGATGTACACGCCAGAGGCAAACGTATCGATGCCAGTGGTTTCTTCGAACCCTTCAACGGAGATGACGGGTTGGCACGTCTGCAGCACCGTGCCGTGAGCCGGCAGGGGGTTGAACACGGTCGGGGCCGTGCGATCGATTGTGAATGGATTTTGGATGCGGTCGATGAAGGCCCCGTCCGCTCCCTGGGTCACCAATCGCACTTCGTATCCGGGGCCATCTGGGAGACTGCGGAAGTCAACGTTGTTGCTGACCCGGTACGCATCGGGACTGATGGTTCCAAGTTCCAACCCCGGCAAGGTTTCCCAAGGCCCATTGTTGCGAACCTGGAATTCGGCCGACAAAGCGGCGGGGTTTGGAGAGTCAACGCGGAATGCGACGGGGAACGTGTTGGTGATGATTTCGCCGCCGTGCGGGAGCATTTGGATTCCCACGGGACCAAGTCCCATGGGCACCTCAATGATGCTGGCCCCGTAGTGATGGCCAATGGACCCGACAGAGGGGTAGGGCGGAACGGTTCCGCCGTGACCCACGATGAGCGTGTCCTCGCCGTCAACAATGGCAAGAGAGACAATGTCCCCAGCGCCAGTGGCTCGCCCGATGCGCGTCCAGCCCTGTGGGTCGGTGTGGCGCCAAGTCCCGGGCAATTCGGAATCAAGGTCCTTTCCGAGCTTGAAGAGGTGCGCGCTGTCCGAAAGCGCGGGATTGTTCATGCCAGAAGTGTCATTCTGCCAGGTTCCGATGAACAGGCGATCCTCAGTTCCTGTTACCGCCGCCCCGATGGTTCCGGGGCCCGAGAAGGTACTTGGTCCACCGAACAGCGTATCGTCATCCGTGGAGAAAGAAACTGTGCTCGTTTGCACCAGGCAGACATCAGCGCAAGCCACGGGTACTTGTTGGTATTCAACGAAGCCGATGGTTCCAGACATGGCCCCCACAAGGTACACGTGCTCGATTGTATCGGTTTGGAATGGATCAATCCAGATGTCCCAGACGCTTGGGTACGCATTCCGTTCGTCGTCGATCGGGTCATAGGCACCCAGTTGAAGTTCCTGTGAATAACCGGCGTCAGGCGTCGAAAACGTGGAGGCTTGCAACCGGTACAGAACGTTTGACTCGCTTGTCAAGAGGGGCTGGAAGCATTGGCCTTGCTTGTCTTCGCCACCGAAGTTTCGACTGGCCCAGAGCGTGTCATTGTACACCTCTAGGGCGTAGATGCCACTGGCACTCTCGACAATGGAACATTTCCCGTTCGCAGAATCCTTGGTATCTGGGGAGAATACAAGCGGGCCTGCGCCCCCTTCCTCGAGAGCTTGTGTGGTGAGGTTGACCGCGGCCAGGTGGCCACCGGCCATGCCGACGAACAGTCGCTCCTGATTCCAGGGGGCGATTGGATCGTATGCCAATCGGTACACTTCGTCTTCGAAGTCGTCAAAGAACCGCCACAATTCGGCTCCAGCTCCATCTAGTGCCACGATGCCCTCAGGCCCCGGGCGCGTCAAGTCACTGATTGCCACGTAGAACGTCCCATCAAGGAATTGCAAATCCAGCACGCGTGGATCTGGCAAGTCTGTGGCGACCCATTCCCATTCGATGTCTCCGGTTGTACGGTCAATGGCCGAGACAACCCCGTCAAGTCGGCCCACAACAACGTGTGTTTGGTTTGCCCACATGCTGTCAGCCGTTGGGTTTTCGCCCACCAGGAAATAGGCATCGTCTTCCTCACTGGCAGCGACCGTCACGGTCAGCAAGAGCAAGGCAATCAGCAGAATTCGTTTCATTTTTGCCTCCGAATGAGAAGAGCCCCCAATAGGGGCAAGAGACCAATGGCAGGGGAATCTTTCGATTCACTCGCCGTGTCTTGTGTTTCAAGAGCCTCCGTGACTTCCACGAACAACACGGGGCCATCACTGACAGCACCGGAGGCTTCACGGAACCGGAATTGCATGAGATAGGCGCCGGAATCCATCTCGGGAATGCGCCAGCTCTTTGTGAAGAGCGGCCCGAACGGGTCGAGGCTTGTCTCCGCAATGGTTTGGTTTCCTGAAAGGATGCGCAACAGCACTTGTGAATTTTCTAAGTCCAGGCTTCGGTCCACTTGGGCCGTGAAGGAAATCTCCTCCCCAACAGCAAACTGATTGGGGAACTGCAAGTCCGAGAATGGACTTCCGCGCACTTGCGTTGAGATTTCATTGCTGGGTGTTGGCTGTCTGTTCCCGGCAAAGTCCACGGCGGAAACGCGGTAGTAAACCGCTTGGGTGTTTTCGAAGTTTGCCTCGACGACGAGGCTCTCACTGGTCACTCGGGGAGCATACACCACCCAAGGACCGTTGCCGATGCGCTGATCCACAATGTAATGGCTCACCCCGGAACCGCCAATGGCTTCGTCCTTTGGCGAGTTCTTCCAGCGCAACACGAAGGTGTCGCTGACAAATTCACCGACCGGCTCCATGACTGCGACGGGCGGATTGTTATCCACGAGAATGTACACCGTTGAGACGGCGGCTTGCCCGGCGGCGTCTTCCGCCGTGATCGC
>JBMZMP010000024.1:261-4039 GCA_049619235.1 Thermoplasmatota archaeon | reverse complement strand
AACGGCCACTTCGTGGGTGTTCGCATCCTGCACGGGAACAGTGAGTTGGTAGCGGCCCGCGAATCCGGGGACCGCTTGCATGGGTTCGGCTGCACTTCGGCCCGGACTGATCGTGGACAAGTCAGCCCGAACAGAACGGAGTTGGCTTTGATCGGTGACTTGAACGGTGAACGTCACTTCGTCGCCACGCTTGACCGCAGTTTGCCCCGTTGGGAGTTCCACGCTGGCTTCCATGCTGGGTGCATCGAGATCCACCCGGAAGTTCCAGGTAGTGCTGGCAATGTTTCTTGCCACGTCGCTTACGCTGACTGTGACTTGGTGCGTTCCACTCTTGAATGGACTGGTGGGTTCCCAGGAGAATTGGTCAAGGTTGCGTTCCACTTGGCGCGTCACGTCTTCTCCATCAACGAACACAGACAAGGTGTCTTCGTCGAGGCCCGAACCACTGTCGCGGAGATTGAACTTGATGAGTGGCCGGTCCCCGGTGAGCAAGTCGCCTTCGGCAGGAGATCTGCTGCCGATGAGTGGAGCATCAGGATCTGCGCGGAAGCGCGTTTTGTAGGGCCCGCCATGGTTGCCGGCTTCATCCTCCACGAACAATTCGAACACGGCATCGCGCCCGGACGGATGGTCCGTGGTGGGGCGGTACGTGATGAGGGTTCCAACTGCTTGTTCCACAACTTCGAGGCGGTTTAGCACGTCAACCCCGTCGAACGTCGCGCTGGTGGGGAATACGTCCTCACTAAATTGCGCCGTGATGGGCTCTCGAACGGATTGCACCCAGCCTTCGTCCGTTGGTCGGAGGCTGGGGGTTTTGACGATGCTGTCGAGAATCAGGGACTGAGAAATCACTGCTTGGTTTCCGGAACGATCTGGAACCACCAGTTGCACGTGGTTGATGCCTTCCTGGAGCCGGGGGTTGCCGTCGCCAAGAGTGACGCTGAAGCCGCTCGCCTCGTACACGCGGTTCTGGTTGGCATTCTTGCCACCAATCAACAACCGGACATCGTCCCCTTCCACGCCGGCGCGGTCATCCGCATAGGTGACCCGAAGGAGCGGCTTGGCCGTTTGGACAAGGGAAGAAGCACTAGGCGTGATGGAAAGGCCGGTGGGCGCGACGCGGTCGACGACAAAGTCCAATTCCGCAAAGTCCACGGCCACGTTTCCGAACGGGTCCGTCACTTGCACGCGCAAGCGGATTTGGTTCCCGTCCGGGACCTCGATCGGAATGTCATTGAAACTTGCAAACCCGGGCACCGGGACAATCGCGTTTGGAACGTGGATTGCGGAGTAACAGCTGATACCGTCGTTGCAGTTTCCACCCACTTCACTCACGAAGAATTGCGCGGTCAACTCGGTGACGGATGGGTTGGAATGGTACCCAATGAGTTCAATGTCGATGGTGCCGTCGCTCTCTTCCCCGCGCGTGGGCTTGAGAAGCAGAACGCTAGGCGCTTCTGTTTTCTGAACCTGGGACACAATGGCCCGACTGAGGCCTCCAGAGGCATGCATGCATGCATGGCCAACCACGAGGTCTTCTGGGCCGTCGCCGACCCAGAGGCTCAGCATGTCGCGAGCGGCAAAGTTGCGTGGCGCAGACCACTCGACGGGCGAAAGGCTCACGGGGTCCAGCTTCAGCAAGTTGCCGCCGATGATGTCGAAGCCTTGCTGCGTCACTGCGTAGACGTGGCTTCCGTCGTACCCGATATCGGTTGCACTGAAAATGCCGTTTGCCCAGTTGTCTGGGTCGTTGTCATTTCCAATGTCAAGGTCTTGGTCCCCGGTGTACCGTTTCAGGTCCCATTGAATCTGGGTATCACTGATGGGGAACCGGCCGATGGTTGCCAAAGTGAGGACTCGATTTCGACCCCGATTGTCTTCCACTGGCCGGAAGCCACTTCCCGCCGTGTAGACGTTGGTGCCATCCGTCGCGAAGCCAAAAATGGCATCATTGACGGTGTCGCCGTCCGTGTCTTGGAGTTTGTATTCCCCTGCGTTCACGGTGCCGGCCCCGACGGGCGCGAGGCTGCCCTTTTGGAGGACCAGGATGGTGTTGTTTTCATGGGTCAAGTTGACCGGGATTGCTGGCCCTGTGTCCGTGACGTACCCAAAGTTGCGCGCGGCGTAAATGTAATCCCCTGCCGCCTCAAGCGCGTAAATTCCGTTCGGTTGCGTGGTGCCATCGAAGCTGACAGGATCAAAGCGTACCATGTTGCCGCCAGACGTGAGGGCCTTCCCCGTTGCGGGGTTCATGGCAATCACACTTCCGCCGTTCAGCCCAGCATAGAGCACGTTGTCGGCGAGGAGCAAGCGGAACACGTCTGTTGTGTCCAGGGCCGTTTGTCGCCAGACTTCTTCGCCGGTCGCCAAATCAAGGGCAATCACCGGGTCGACGAAGTCGTTTGTGGCCTCCGAGTAGGCGGCGTACAATGTTCCGTCGTCGATGACGATGGATTTTACGCCGGCATCGGGTTGGTAGGCGGAGGGGTACTCCCAGATGAGTCGTCCGTTGTCTCGGTCGATGGCACGGATGTAGCCATCGCGTCGACCCACGAACATCGCGTCCCCGTTCGCAGCAAGCGCCTCAACGCCAGGGTCACTGTTGTTGCAGTCTCCGAGGTTGAGGTAGGTCTGATCTGCATCCACGGGAACGAGGAAGGCGAGTAGGAACACGAGCCCAAGAGGTGCCCACTTCATGCGTCGGTGACCTCCGCCGTGTTTTGGAATCCGGTGATGCTTGCGCGAATCAACATGGGAATGGAAAGGAGGATGGCGCCGAAGAGGGCAATGCCCACGCTGCTGCGCATTTCGAGGCCATTTTGGAGCCGTTCACTCATCACGCCGGCGATGCTTGGCACGACCCAAGTGACGAGAATTGTGGTGAATGCCGTGAATAGAACCACGGCGCCGACCAGTTGTACAAAGTAGAGGCTGAGGAACGCTTGGCTTCCCCGTCGCTCGGTCTTGTCTAGGTTTGCGGTGGACGCAAGGACGTTTTCGAACCGCGCGCGGGCAGATAGGCACTCCAACGAGCAGACCAAGAGGCCAGTGAACACCGCAGTCCAAAGAATGTCACGTTGCAAAACGGCTCCATCTAGCAGGAGCTTGTCGCCAGTGCCAAACGGCAGCGCCAGCAGAATCGCGGCGTAGGTAATCCAGATGCGCTTGAAGATGACGGCGGAAATCCAGGCCGCCAACGTCAGACCTAGCAACGTGAATGCGAACCATTCGGGCGCCGCCCAACCATACACCTGGAATCCGTCCTGGGCGCTGTCCTCGAAGGAGCCCCAGGGGTTGAGGGAAGTCATGCCCACCACCATTGCGCCAGCCAAGGCAGCAAGGGACAGAATGGGCAACAGGATGACGTAGATGGATTTACTCATGAAGCAACGCTCCTAGGACTGCAAGTTCGAGACGTTCGTCCGGTTTCCAGTCGACAACGGGAATTCCGAGGCCACGGAGGCGGCGAATCTGGATTTGACGCTCAAGCATGCGGACTTCGTATTCGTCGTCGGGGATCGGGTCGTCCGATTTTTTCATCAAACCAGGGAGGCTTGGAACAATGACCATGAGATTGAGTTCCCGGCTTAGCAGCATGGTGATGGCATCCACCACGGTTGGGTCGTCCTCGAGGGGAGTGAAGACGAGCACCGGGCTCTTCGGCGTCAACCGAGGAAGTAGGTCGGAGGCGACCGTCTTCAGGTTCATTTCGCCTTCGGGTTCGATGGCCGCGAGGCGCTCGTACACTTTGTACATGATGCGCTCGCCACTGTCGGGT
>JBMZMP010000024.1:0-251 GCA_049619235.1 Thermoplasmatota archaeon | reverse complement strand
CGTAGGTGACAAATTGCACGCTGTTTCGCTCGCCGACGAAGTATTCTGCCATGCTCGCGGCGGCGCGGCATTGCACGAGGAGTGGGTTGGCGCCAAGGCTTCCGGCGCCAGTGACGGCGCGGTGATCAAAGATGAACGTCACGGTGCTGATGCTTTCCCGTTCCCATTGGTTGACAATGAGTTCACCGGCGCGAGCGGACGCCTTCCAGTTGACATCCTTCATGGGGTCACTGGTGGTGTACTCACGCAAG
>JBMZMP010000023.1:12890-14056 GCA_049619235.1 Thermoplasmatota archaeon | reverse complement strand
GTCTTCCACGCGGGTGGTTTCCGTGGAGGATTCGTATTCGTCCGTGATGGTGAAGGAATCGGCGCCAAAGCTTGCTCCGTAGTTCATGCTCCAGTCCCATTTGGCGCTGCCTTGGCCGGCGAGGGGTACGGGGTCCCCTTCGGCGAAGTACCAGTCGTGTTGGCTGAAACTGCGCTTACCAAGGAGGGAGTCACCGCGAATGATGACTTCCGCAAGGGCTGGCAACCCTTCCAGGGAAACCGTGTCGCCGGCTTGCAGGGTTGTGAGGGACGTGTATTTGCTCAAGTCGCGGATCCGTCCGAAGTCTTTCTCTGTGATTTCCACAGTGACGTCTGCCACGTTCACGGGGTCCCCGGAGTGGGTGTAGACAAACGTTGCTTCCACGTCGTCAAAGGAGTCCACAAATTCGTCATCGAATTGCAAAGTAACTTTTCGAACCAGCGTTCCTTGTGGGGAGTCGCCATCGGTTGCGCAACCAGAAATCATCACGGCAAGTAGGCTTGCTGCGACGAGGAGTGCTTTGTGCATACGTTTGCACAACCCTGTTCCTTTAAGGGATTGGCGGACAGTTGCCGTGTGTGTCTGCGTCAAAGTTGCTTGCCCGTGGTTGGTTCAAGGGTTCCAAACGCTGGTGGATTGACACCGCATTCGCCATGGGCATCAGCTTGGCGCTTGTGTTCATCGTCGCGGGCACACTCAACGGGTTGGAAGCCGCCATGCAAGAACGCGTGGGGGACTTCTACACGGAGGAAGCACGACTCACGGCGGGGCCCGCGGGGACGGCCCCGGGAAACCACGTGTCCTGGCCATCCGAGGCAGCGCTTGCAGCCACGTTGAAGGAGACTGGCGACGGGGAACTCCGCATGGAGTCCCAATTCCTACTTTCAAGACGGGGCCTCATCCAGGCGTACCTCACAGAGGATGACCAATTCACCATTGGCACCCCGGGCGGCTCGAACAACGACAAGAACCAGTACGGGATTGGCGTGCTGGTGGGGCAGGAAGCGGGCAGCTTTGACGGCGTGCGGCCGTACCTGTTGCGTGGCAGCGCGCTGCCGGTTCCCCGGGCGGACGCGGACGTGGACCACGAACCCCTGGAGATTTTGATGAGTGTCGAGGCGCTCGCAAGCTACCTCACGGACGCCGAGGAGGAGAGTTTCTCCAAT
>JBMZMP010000023.1:0-12880 GCA_049619235.1 Thermoplasmatota archaeon | reverse complement strand
ATTGGCCCCCAAGCAACGCGGAACTGCGAACCATTCGGTTCGAAATCACCGCCGCCCGCATCGACGAGGACACCAACTTCGATTACGACGTCATTCGGTACCCGGCCATTCCCGTCGGCTTGTACGAAACCTACTTGGATGCCTTGGACCAATTCACGCTGTTTGCGCCCATTGAGGAAGTGCGCCGGTTGCTTGGATACGACGGCGACGAAATCGTCGGCAACGTCATCACGTCCGAGGACAGCGCGAAAGCGGCGCAGTTCGCCGAGAAACGCAAGTGGACCTCGGAGGACTCAGAAACCTTCAGCAAGCGCTTCATCGGACAAATGGTGGAAGTGGTGCAGAGCCTCAGCCTCCTCGTCACCGTGCTGCTGTTCCTGGTCCCCGTGTTCCTTCTCTGGTACGGCTTGACGCAGCAACTGGACCGGCAACGCCGCGAACTCGCCGTGTGCCAAGCACTCGGCCTCGAAGAACGCATGCTGCGATTCGGTCTCACCCGATTGGTGGCCAAGGTGCTCCTGATTGCAGGCCTCGTTCTTGCCGCAGCCCTCGGCGGGTACTTGCTCCTGTTCTACGGGTTCATCCAAGACTGGGACGGAAGCCCCTTCCCGCTCGACTACCTCGTGCCATGGTGGGCCAGTGTCAGCGTCGCCGTGCTCATCGCAGCAGGCGTCATCGGCGCCCTGTTTTGGACCGCGAAGCGGCAACACCGACGCGACTTGGTTGCAACCCTCCGCGCCCAGTAGCCTTTAACGGCCCGTTTCCTGCACCGCGTATGGATTTCACACCGACCGCCGAGCACGACCTCATCCGTCAAACCATGCGGGAGTTCGCCGAGCAAAAAGTCGCCCCCATCGCCGCCAAGATGGACGAGGAAGACTGGTGGCCAAGCGAACTGGTGCCCGAAATGAGCGCCATGGGCCTCATGGGCATGGTCGTCCCCCAAGAGCTGGGGGGAGCGGGCCTTGACACGGTGAGTTACAACATCGCCATCGAAGAAATCGCCGCCGTCAGCGGCAGCCTCGCATTGAGCCTCGCGGCCCAAAACGGCCTCGGCTACGGCCACATCCTCGGCCAAGGCACCCCGGAGCAGGTCCAGAAGTACATTCCACGGCTTGCAAGCGGTGAACACATCGGCGCATGGTGCCTCACGGAACCCAGTGCGGGTAGCGACGCAGCGGGCCTCCAAACCACGGCGGTCCGTGACGGCGATGGCTGGGTCATCAACGGCCAAAAGCAATTCATCACCAACGGCCACATCGCGGACATCTTCACCATCATGGCCAAAACCGATCCTGCTGCCGGTGCAAAGGGCATCACGGCGTTCATCGGCGAGAAAGGCATGAAAGGCCTCAACCTTGGCAACAAAGAGGACAAACTGGGCATGCGCGGGAGCATCACGAGCCAACTCTACTTCGAAGACCTCTACATTCCTGACGAGAACGTCATCGGCGGAGAAGCAGGCCTCGGCCAAGGCTTCATTGGTACCATGCAAACCTTGGACGCCGGCCGCATCGCCATCGGCAGTCTGGCCCTCGGGCTCGCGCAGGGTGCGTACGACGCAAGCCTCGCCTGCAGCAAGGAACGCAAACAATTCGGCAAGCCGATTGGTTCGAACCAAGCGATTCAATGGAAGCTCGCCGACATGGCAACGGAAATTGACGCGGCTCGATTGCTGTTGCAACGGGCGGCCGTTTTGAAGGACCAAGGCAAGCCGTTCACGCGGGAAGCGGCCATGGGCAAATTGTTCGCAAGCGAAGTGGGCATGCGCGCAACGACCGAAGCGATTCAGATTCACGGCGGCAACGGCTACACCAAAGATTACCCTGTAGAGCGCATGTTCCGCGATGTCAAGCTCTGTGAAATTGGGGAGGGGTCCTCTGAAGTTCAGAGGATGGTGATTTCGCGTGCCATTGGCTGCCCAAGGTAACCACACGCGGCCTTATCTGCCCAGACGTCGATAACCCAGCATGGACGGCGAAGGGCCCCGCATTGCAATCAACGGCTTCGGCCGCATCGGCCGACTCCTGACCCGCATCCTCCTCGCGGGCGACGAACCCGTGGACCTTGTGGGCATCAACGACCCCACTGCCAAGGCCACGCTGGCGCATTTGTTCAGGTACGACTCCGTGCATGGACGCTTCTCAGGTCACGTGGAGGAAACAGAGGATGGGTTGGTCCTGAACGGCGACCGGCTCCGCATGTTCCACGAACGAGAACCCGGGGGCCTCTGGGAGGATTTGCAACCGGATTTGGTGGTGGAAGCAAGCGGCCACTTCGGCGACCGAGCAGGGTTGCAAGCGCACCTTGACGCAGGCGCACCTAGGCTCCTCGTCACCGCCCCCGCCCCCGCCGACCTCATGGTGGTTCGCGGCGTCAACGATCACCTCTACGACCCAGACATTCACCACATCGTCAGCAACGCCAGCTGCACCACCAATTGCCTCGCACCGGTTCTGAAAACCCTGGACGACGCATTCGGCGTGGAGTCAGCCATGATGACCACCGTGCACGCAGCCACCAACGACCAACGGGTCGCCGATGCGCCCCACGCGGATCTCCGGCGGGCAAGGGGCACACTCGGAAGCATGATTCCAACCACAACGGGCGCCGCACGGGCCATTGGAACCATCCTACCCCACCTGGACGGGCGCGTGGATGGCCAAGCCATCCGGGTCCCCACAGAAGACGTGAGCCTCGTGGACCTCGTGGCCCAACTCGAAGCCGCCCCAACCCAAGAAGACGTATTGTCTGCGTTCCAAGCAGCTGAAGCCGGTCCCCTGCAAGGCATCCTCAGCGTCGAACAAGCCCCGTTGGTCTCCGTGGACTTCCTCGGCAACACCCACAGTGCCATCGTGGACGCTCCCGCACTGCAAGTGCTTGGAAACACGGTCAAAGTGCTTGCATGGTACGACAACGAATGGGGCTACGCCACCCGCGTCGCGGAAATGGTGCACAAAATGGCTTGATTGCCCGCTCCATATTCCTTTATCCACCCCCCTTTTTGCACCCACAATGACCGACCGAACCCCTGTCATCGTCGCAGCGTGCCGCAGCCCCATTGGAAAATACCAAGGCGGCCTCAGTACCCTGAAAGCAACCGAGCTCGGCGCACTCGCCATCAAAGAAGTGCTTGCGCGAAGTGGCCTGCAAGGCGACGCGGTTCAGGAAGTCATCATGGGCAACGTCTTGCAAGCGGGCCTCGGGCAAAACCCCGCCCGCGCAGCCGCCCTTGGAGCCGGACTCCCGGACACCATTCCCGCGTTCACCGTCAACAAAGTGTGTGGCAGCGCCCTCAAGGCGGTCATGCTCGCAGCGCAAGCCATCAAAGCCGGCGACCGCGACGTGGTACTGGCAGGCGGCATGGAGTCCATGAGCAACGCCCCCCACATGCTCCTCGGTTCCCGCAACGGCATCCGCCTCGGAGACGGCAAACTCGTCGACCACATGATCCACGACGGCCTATGGGACCACTACAACGGCTTCCACATGGGCGAAACCGGTGAAATCGTCGCCGAGCGGTACGAAGTGACCCGTGAAGACAGCGACGCCCTCGCCGCAGCCAGCCACGAAAAAGCCCTCGCCGCCTGGGAATCTGGTGCTTTCGACGCCGAATCCTTCACCATTGAAGTGCCCCAACGCCGCGGCGACCCCGTCGTGGTGTCCCGGGACGAAGGCATGCGCCCAGGCACCACCGCAGAAGGCATCAGTGGCATGCGCCCCGCGTTCCGCAAAGACGGCCAAGTGACCGCCGCAAACGCCAGCCAACTCAGCGACGGCGCAGCAGCCGTCATCGTCACCTCCAAAGCGTACGCCGAGGCAAACGGCCTCGAAGTGCTCGCAGAAATCGAAGCCTACGACGCCAGCGGCACCAAACCCGAATGGGTCATGGAAGCACCCATCGTGAGCGTCCGCAACCTCCTCGAGAAAACCGGCACCAGCATCGACGACTACGCGCTCTTTGAACACAACGAAGCCTTCGCCAGTGCCTCCTGCGCCGTCACGAAGGATCTCGGCGTGGACATGAGCAAATTCAACGTCAACGGTGGCGCCGTGGCCCTAGGTCACCCCATCGGAGCCAGCGGCACCCGCGTATTGGTGACGCTCCTGTACGCGCTGCGCGCACGTGGTGGTGGACGGGGCATTGCCACGTTGTGCCTTGGCGGCGGAAACGCGGTCAGCATGAGCATCAAAGCATGAAGGCGATTCAAACCAAGGGCTTGCGCCGCGCGTTTGGTCAATTGGAGGTCCTGAAAGGCATCGACTTGGAAGTGGAACAAGGCGGCGTGTACGGATTCCTGGGCCCGAACGGGGTGGGAAAAACCACCACGCTGCGGATTCTCCTCGGCCTCATCGACGCAGACGCAGGCTCCGTTCAGGTGCTTGGCCGCGACCCTCGGCAACACGGGGAATGGGTCCGCTCCAAGAGCGGCGTCCTCCTGGAACACCATGGGCTCTACGAACGCATGACCGCGTACGACAACCTTCGGTTCCACGCCAAACTCCACCGCATGGACCCCGGCACCGCGCACAAGCGCATCAACCAAGTCTTCGAAGACATGGGCCTCGTGGACCGCAAATTCGAACTCGTGGACGATTGGAGCCGCGGCATGAAGCGCCGCCTCGCCGTCCACCGAGCATTCCTGCACCAACCCGACTTGGTGTTCCTCGATGAACCCACCAGTGGCTTCGACCCCCGCGCCGCGAACGAATTGCGGGAACACATTCGCGAGACCGCGGAAACCGGCAGCACCATTTTCCTCACCACGCACAACATGGCGGAAGCGGAAATCATGTGCGACGAAGTGGGCATACTGAACCAAGGCCACCTCATCTCCCAGGGCAGCATCCACGACATCCGTGGCGGCGCCCAAATTCACTTCCGCGGAACCGTCCCCGAATCCGCGTTGGCCACCATGAAGCGCCGCAAACAAGTGGTCCGAACCGAGCTCACCACCGATGGAGCCCGCGTGTTCCTGGACGGCGACTTGAGCAGCACGCCCCTCATCCAAACCATCCTACGCGCCGGCGGCACCATTGAAGAGGTGCGCCGCGAAGGCACCTCACTCGAGCAAAGTTTCCTGGAGGCGTTGCAATGAGTGAAGTGCGCGCCGTCATTGAAAAAGAGTGGCGGGAGCAATACTACCGGGGCCGAAAATTTACTGGTCAATTTTGGTGGACTGTTATCGTGTTCCCGGGCTTGGCCCTGGCGCTTGGCCTCGTGTCCTTGTTCCTTGCCCGGCTCATGCTCGACGAAGGCATTCCGGCACTCGTCGTGGCCATGGTTCCTCCCTTCGCCGCACTCGCTGGCATGCAACTGATGGGCCTTGCCACCATGCACGTGGGCGTGGACTCCATTGCAGGAGAGCGGGAACGGCACACACTCGATACACTCCTTTCAAGCCCCGTCACCACGCGGGACTTGTTCCTTGGGAAACTCCTACTCCCCGCCCTGATTGCCGTGTCACTTAGCCAAGCGGCCATCTTCCTCGTGGGACTCATCAGCGTCTTCTTCGTTGGCCCTTGGGTGCTGTTGTGGATGGTGGCTGGCATGCTCGCAGTGCTCGTGACCATCCTCCCAAACACCCTCGGTGGCGTCGCCTTCGCCATGATTTTCAGTGCCAGGAGTGAATCCGTCAAGTCCGCGAACCAGAAAATGGCCTATGCCATGATTCCATTCAACCTGATCCTCCCGGCTGTGGTGATCCTCATGAGCAATGGGGCTGTGAACCCGGAACAACTTCCGTTGTCCGCCTTGATTGCCATCGGCGTGTCCATTTTCCTCACCATGCTCCTCATGAGCGCCGCGTTCATCGTGTTCGCCTACCGCGGCTTCAAGCGCGAGCGGCTCATTTTGGCATAGCTTAACAGGCAAACCCGGCGTCCTCCAGCCATGGTCAAGACAATTGGCGTCATTGGAGCCGGCCAAATGGGCAACGGAATCGCCCAAGTGGCCGCGGTCGCCGGCTTCGAAGTCATCATGGTGGACATCAAGGACGAATTCGTCGCGCGCGGCAAAAGCGCCATCGAAGCCAGCCTTGGAAAGTTCCTCGCCAAGGAAAAAATCACCCAAGAAGTACACGATGGCGCCCTCGCCCGCCTCCGCACCAGCACCAACAATGCGGACCTAGCAGACTGCGACCTCATCGCGGAAGCCATCGTCGAAAACCTCGACATCAAATCCAAGCTTTGGAGTGAATTGGACGGCATCGCAAAGCCATCCTGCATCTTCGCAAGCAACACCAGCAGCATCCCCATCACGCAACTGGCAGCCGCCACGAGCCGCCCGGACCGGTTCATCGGAATGCACTTCATGAACCCCGTTCCGATCATGAAACTCATCGAAGTCATCGAAGGCGCAGACACCAGCCCCGAGACGCTTGCGACCACGGTTTCCGTTGGCGAAACCATGGGCAAGCAAGTGCACGCGTGCAAGGACTTCCCCGGATTCATCAGCAACCGCGTCCTGATGCCCATGCTCAACGAAGCCATGTTTTGCCTCCACGAAGGCGTCGCCACGCCGGAGGACATTGACGCCATCATGAAACTTGGAATGAACCACCCCATGGGGCCATTGCAACTCGCAGACTTCATCGGCCTGGACACTTGTCTGGCCATCCTGAACGTCTTGTACGACGGCTTCAAGGACCCCAAGTACCGACCCTGCCCGCTCCTCGTGCAGAAGGTGCAAGCGGGTCACGTTGGCCGCAAGTCCGGCCGAGGATTCTACAACTACGCATGAGACGCGAACCCGTCATGCGGCGCATCCGAGCAGACCGGAGGGCCACGAGCCCCCTCCGTGACCCACTGCAACGGAGCATCCTCATGGCGGGCCTCGCACTCCTCATCGCCCTCGCGTCCCTCCCTTTCACGCAGGTACAATGGAGCCTTCCCGCTGAACGCATCGCAACCATTGCGTCCCTGTTTTTCTTGGTCGCTGCCGGCGGCCAAGTGTTTGGGCTCAAGGGCCGCAGCTTCATCATTGCCTTCTTCGTCGTGGGCGCCCTGTATGGCCTCACGAGCCTTGGCCAATTCGTCTTCGAATTCGAGGACTTCTTCGTCATCGCGGTCCTTGTGAGTTTCCTCATCTTCGTCATGGCCGGGTTCTACCTGACCCTCCTTCTGGAGGATGGCATTGCCTGGGTGCAGGACCGAGTCAGCCCCGAAGAACCGCAGGGAAGCCTCGTGGTGTTCCTGTTGGCGACCATCCTCATGGGCACGCTCCCAGCCCTCGGCGCTTTCTGGATTTGGTTCAAGTGGCTCTGGGTCACGAGCCTCATCGGCGTCGTGATTCTCGGCGCGTGGTGGGCCGTGCACGTGAAGCGAAACCTGCACCCCGACCCGGTGATGCGGGACCTTGACTTGCTCGTTGCGGGCACCCTTGCAGCGGTTGGCCTTGCGGAAGTGGTGTCCCGGATTCGGGAAGAATCCCACTTCGTGCCAAGCGTCCTTGCCTATGTGGCCCTCCTTGGCACCTGGCTGTACCTTTCCTACGTCACCGTGCGCCGCACGCAGGCGCTCTTGAAACACAACGACCCCGGACCTTGGCTCAGCATTCTCTTTGCAGCGGCATTCAGCATCATCGCGCACGCGGAGCGGCGGTTCCGCATCGACGTGGACTACGCCACCGACTCCCTCCTTGGGCTACGCGTGGCGTACTTATTGGCGGGCATTTGGATTGGCATCGCCTTCTTCGCCATCCGTGCCTCGTGGACCACGCTGCAGCACGTGCGAGACACGGCAAAATTGGGCACAAAAGGGCGCAAACTGGCCCGTGCGGCCGCGCGGGTCACGGAGGAATTGCTGGAAGCAGAACAACGCATTGACGACGCGGCGGAGTCCTTCTTCACTGGACTCGACAGGGGGATGGACAAGGTGATTGGTCGAAGAAAAACGAAGGAAAAGCGAAGAAAGATGCGGTAGCCCGCGCGGGGCCCGAACACCGGGGGTGATGCGGGCTTATGCGAGGCCGCTTGCGTAGTACTGCACGGTTCGGCCTTGCTTCACTGCATCCACGAGGCCTGCTTCGTGCAGGCGCTTGATGTGCCAGTGGGCAATGCTTGCCTGCAGGGACAGGGATTCACAGACACCTTTCTGGATGATGCCAGGTTCCTTGCGAATCAGTTTCATGATTTCCGCAGCGCGCTCATTTTGCAGCAGAGCGTAGGCTTCTTTTTGGTGCATGGCGTAGCGTCCGCCGTTTTCGTAGAAGTGGCGGCTGCGGCCAACGCGCTTGCTGACGATGACGTGTTGCTGCTCGAGGAGGCGCAGGTGGTGCGTCACGGCGGTGCGGGAGAGCTGGGTTTCGTCGCAGAGATCTTGCAAGCGGATGCCCGGTTTTTCCGCCACGTGGCCGTACAGTTCGGCGCGACGGGGGTGCTCGAGGACTTTTTGGCCTTCGAAGCGGGTGAAGAGCGGAGAGAACATGGGTTTCTTCGCGGTGGGCGTCACGGCGGCGCTGCTGCCTGCGAGCCAGAAGAGGGCAATGGTGCCGGAGGAGGCAACCGCGGCTGCCACCCAAACGGCGGTGTGTTGGTACCACTTTGCGGCGGGCTCTTCGGTGAGGGTGCTTTGCGGCGTGGTGTCGTTTTCCGCAGTGGTTTCCGCTAGCAGCGTGGATTGGAGGGCGTTCACTTCCCGTTCCACGTCGGAAATGGCGGTGTTGATCAATCCTTCAATGAGGGTGAGGTTGGAAGCCACGGCTTGGAGTGCTTGCTTTGGCGTGAACGGAATCACGCTAAGGGGGCCTGTTTCTTCAGGGTCCGGGTCGCCTTCCCGTGGCTCCGTCTCTTGTGGGTCTCCTTCTTGCTGGGTTTGCTTTGGGGAGAGTTGGAGGCGGCGGTCGTTTTCCAGTTCGGAACGCACCTCGTCCGGGAGCATGCCCGTGGCCGTTTCGTCCAATTCTCCAATCAAGGCTCCTGCGGGGCCGATGAGAACCAGCAAAGCGAGTGTGACAGCACTACCTTTGAACACAAGGAGTCAGCTGGCCCGGACCATAAAACCCGTATGGTCGTTTTGTTGAAGTAAGGGGCAACGAAAACCAACTCGTTTTCCCCTGTCAATTGCGCTGATTTTCCTGGTTCACTGAAAACAAATCTGGGGGGTGATGAAAATCGAGGTTGGGCGGAGGGAAGGATGGAATGAGGGGGAACAGGGGAAGAGAGATTGGTGCGGTGGGCCTGGGTTTACTCGACGAGGTCCAAAACGCCGTCCACGAGACCCTTGTCGTCCACTGGGACCGCCTCTTTGACATCGTGGCCGAGATCACTGACGCTTGGCTCGCCACCAAACCATCCGGACACGGTGTCCTTCAAGCTGGTTGCCGCATCGGCGAGGGCTTGGCCCATGGCCTGCACGCCATCCACCAAGGCACCTGCGGCGGCGGCAATGCCGGAAGCAACCGCGCTCACGGCTGCCACGGTG
Source organism: Thermoplasmatota archaeon (assembly GCA_049619235.1). Taxonomy (GTDB): domain Archaea; phylum Thermoplasmatota; class E2; order JACPAO01; family JAHFTW01; genus JBMZMP01. Next base: position 3,457 of record JBMZMP010000023.1, on the reverse strand, counting down.
CCACTTGCCACGGCAACGATGCCACTGCCAATGGCGGAACCGGCTGCCTTGATGCCGCCAGCGACCGCTTGTGCGCCCTCGATGGTGCCGGTTCCAATGGCCATCAAACCGGTGCTGATGCCGACGCTGGTGGCGGTTCCAAGCATGCCAAGTCCAAGACCAAGGCCGCCAATGAGCATGACGACGCCTTGCGCCGCGGCAAGCACTGCGTCCGTGGCAAACGTACCCACGCCGCTGATGACTTCGATGAGGTCCTCCACGAATGCGGTGACTGCCCCGACCACTTGGTCAAGGAACCCGGTGACGTTGGTTGGGTCTTCGAGGAACTCTTCGACGGCTTCCGTCGCGTTTTCCGCGAACTCCTCCACCGCTTCTTCTGCTTCCGCGGTTGCGTTGTCCACTTCTTCGGGAGTGGGGTCCGGTTCAGGTTGGTTCTGCGGGCCCACTTCGCCAGCCGCCGAGTAGTACGGGTCGCACACTTCGTGCTCTACGCCGTTGTGGTCTGCGGTCCAGCACGCCATGTACGCGCCGTGTCGGCCTTCTTCGACGAGGGCTTCCTGCGTGGAGTGGTTGCCTACGAAGGCAACGGGGTCGGCGGTCGCTTCACTGGCTTGTTCCGTTCCATAGTCCAATGCGTACGCGTAGGGGTCGCCGTAGCCTGGGGCCGGGCCAGGTTGGGCAGCCACGGAGGCGATGAGGACAAGGGCGATGAGTAGGGTTCGCATGGGAATCAAAGGAAAACGTTCTGGAATCTTACTTAAGGTTGCCCGCGAACGGCTTGGATTGAATCCACGCAACGTTCCCCAATTCCGCCCCAATTTTGGCCCGTGTTGGGTGCGTTTTGGGCCCCGCGTGCGAGCCAAAAACCCTTTTGAGCCGTCGCTTTCGGCCCCTTGATGCGTGCCCTCGTTACCGGAGTGACCAACCCCACCGGACAAGCCATTGTCAAAGAACTCGCCGCCAATGGATTCCAGGTGCGCGCCTTCGGAACCACCGAGGATTTCGGGGACAACGTCAAGAGTTTCCCCGGCTGGGTGGACACCGCCGGCAGCATCGAACCGGTGCTTGCAGAACGAGAAGCAGTCATCCACGCATCCTGCCTCGACTCCGTCAAAGACAAGGCGAAACTCGCCGTCCGCATCGAACGGGGCACCCGCTACACGGTCTTTGGAGCCGAACGGGAACAAGTGCAACACTTCGTGTACGTGCGCCCGGAAATCAACAAAGTCAACGAACAAGTGATGCACCAAGCCGACGCCCACGTGGCCGGCATCCGCGGTGACATCAACGTGAAAACCATCAACGCCATGGGTCCAGAGGCCACCGCCAAGGCGGTCCTTCACGCTTTGCAAGAACTCCCCGTGAAGAGCAACATCGTCGGTGGCAACGACAACGCAGTGACCGCGTAATGTCAAAATTGGTGCTCGTCGACGGATACGTTGACGAGCCAAGCGCATTCGGGGTTCCCCCGTACATCTCCCCACACGTCCGGTACGCCGCAGGCGCCGCCATGGCAGAAGGCGCGGAAGTGGAATACTGGACCATTGACCAGCTCCGCCAAAACCCGAAGGACTTGCAAGGCGACGCCCTCGCGGTGCTTGCCTCCTGCAGCGTTCCCGGCAAATACCTCCGTGGAACCCCCATCACTCGGGACGAAACCCTCGGATTGTTTCGCAACTTCAAGGGCGAACGGTTCCTTTTCGGCGACAACGCCGCCTTTGGGTTCGCAGATGGCGGAGGCGGCCACGCCACCAGCCGCTACAAACTGGGGGATCACCTCGAACACCTCATCACCCGCCACGGCGACGCGGCGATCCGGGACCATTTTGCTGGCCGAACCGTGACGAATCGGTTCCGCACCATGGACGAATGGAACGAGCAAGCCACCCTCGGCGCAAGTGTCGTCGCCCAGCACCCGGACATGGACGCGGGCATCTTGATGGCGGAAATGGACACGTTCTATGGGTGCGTCCATTATGTCAGCGGCGGCTGTCATTTCTGCAGCGACGCAAAAACCAAGCCGTGGTACCGGGACGAAGAACACATCATCGAGGAGGCAGAAGCCCTCGGCGCCGCCGGCGTGGAACATTTCCGCCTCGGTGGCCAAACCTGCTTCTGGACCTACAAAGCACACGGCGTGGGTGTCACGGACGAGCCACGCCCCAACGTGGAAGCCACGGAACGAATGCTCGCGGGCGTCTCCGAAGTGGCAACGCCGAAAGTGTTGCACATTGACAACGCCAACCCCGCTGTCCTTGCCACGCACCTGGACGAATCCGCGGCGATCGCGGAACTGTTGGTGGAGTACGGCACGGACGGCAACATTGCCGCGTTCGGCCTCGAATCCGCCGACCCCGTGGTGAAAGAAGCCAACAACCTCAACTGCGACGCGGAGCAAGTGCTTGCGGCAACGGAGATGCTCAACAAGGTCAGCGGCCACCGCGGCCCCACCGGCCTCCCTTACCTCTTACCCGGCATCAACCTCCTCTACGGCCTGCCTGGGGAATCCAAGGCCACCTACAAGCACAACTGGGACTTCATCGAAGAACTGCGCCGCCGAGAACTGAAGGTGCGCCGCCTGCAAATCCGGCAACTGCTGCCCATCCGTGGCCAAAAGGAAACCATCAACCCGAAACTGAAGCCGCTTTTCGTGAAGCAAAAGAAGGCCATCCGGGAAACCCTCGACCAGCCCATTCTCCGAGAAGTGATTCCCACCGGGACCCTGCTTCGCAACGTGTACCTGGAAAAACAAGAACCGAGCCTCACCCTTGGCCGGCAAATCGCCACCTACGCGCTCCTTGTGGGCGTGCCGTACGAGACGGAAATCAACCGGTTCGTGGACATCCTCGTCACCGACCACGGCTACCGCAGCATCACCGGCGTGCCCGTGCCGTTCCACGTGCCGGGGGCGTCCCTGAAAGAGCTCGGGGCCTTGCCGGGGCTTGGCAAGAAACGGGCGCTCAGCGTGAAGGCGGGGAATCCGAAGACCTTCGAGGAATTTGCAGCCATCGTCGGCGATGAAAAACTCACCTCTGTCCTGGCGCCCCACCTCACGTTCTGAGGGAAGCCTCCAAATACACCGTCTCAGTCGAGAACGTATGGCGAAGCAGTCTGGACCCGGCATTCAATCGGCCGCAGGTCTCATCCGCTACTTCGATGCAGAAGAAAAGACCAACCTGAAAATCGCGCCCGGCGCGGTCTTCATTTTCGCAGGAATCGTCGCCGTTGGCGTGATTCTGGCTCGAATCATCTGGTCCTAACATGCGAGTTTCCGTGGTTGCAGCGTTTGCTGGGGCCGCGTTTTGCGTTGCAGGCATCGTAGTATCCCTTGTCCTCCTTGACATCCCCCTCAATTTGTTCATCGCAATCCCCAGTGCCATCATTGGTGGATTGTACGTATTTTTCACCCTCTTCAAACCAAAACAAGAGAAGCAAGGCTTCCGCGTGACGGAAGTGG
>JBMZMP010000022.1:12996-14337 GCA_049619235.1 Thermoplasmatota archaeon | reverse complement strand
TGGTTCGGCAAGGAATGCTACCTCAGCCAAAGCCCGCAATTGTACAAGCAAATGATGATGGCCTCCGGCATGGACCGCGTGTACGAAATCGCTCGCTACTTCCGCGCCGAAAAACACGCGACCACCCGCCACTTGAACGAATCCACCGCATTCGACTTGGAGATGGCTTGGGTCCGCGACGAGGAAGACGTCATGAAGGTCATCGAAGGCCTCCTGCACGCCATTTGGAAACACGTGGCGGAGACCTGCGCAAAGGAAATCGCCACGCTTGAAGCGGACGTTCCCGTCCCCGCGTTGCCGTTCCGCCGCGTTGCTTACGAGGAAGCCCTCGAAGTCATCAACGCACGCGCCGGCGACCGCTTGCAAGCGCCACTTGCCTTCGGCGACGACATCGGAACCGAAGCCGAACGCATCCTCGGCGAAGCCATGAAGGAAGAAGGACACGACTTCTACTTCATCACCAAATGGCCACTCGCCCCCAAACCGTTCTACGTGCACCCCGAAGGAGACAGCCAACAGGCTCGCCTTTGCCGCGCCTTTGACTTGGACTACCGCGGCGTGGAATTGATCAGTGGCGCGCAACGTATCCACGACCCCGAATTGCTTCGCGAGGGCATCATTCGCTGGGGCCTCAACCCCGACGACTTCACGGATTACTTGGAAGCGTTCCAGTACGGCATGCCACCACACGGCGGCTGCGGCATCGGCATCGAGCGCATCCTCATGCAAATGCTCGGCTTGCCAAACATCCGCGAAGCCATCCTGTTCCCACGGGACCTGCAACGCGTGACGCCGTAGTCCCCAGTCCCCGCTCGCGGCCTCCCTCGGGCACCGCACCGGAGCGCTTTTGCACACTTCTGATTGTTTCTTCCGCATGGATACGATGGAACGAACTTGTTTGGTGTGCAATCACCGTGATGCGTACCCGAAGGACAAACCACTCACGTGCACCAATTGTGGCAACAACGGCAAGACCCCCGTGCCCTGCTCGTTTTGTGACCACCCAATCTCGCCCAGCGCGCACGCCTGCCCCTCCTGCGGGCACCCCACGCGAACTGGCCGCCGCGCCGGTTCGCTAAGCGGGCTCACGGTGTCCGGCTTGCTCCTTGGGTTGCTCGCGATTTTCTTTTCACCCATCCTGCTGGGTACTGCGGCCATGACGCTTGGCATCATTGCATCATCACGCGGCGCGCCGGGTGGAGTCATGGCAGCCTTGGCGGGGGCCGTTGGGGCCATCGTGGGAATGGTGCTTGCCCCAATCATCTGGGGATAACGCACCAAGTTACCAAGCAAAAAACAAGCCAAAAATTAGTAGGAAAGAGGAAGGGGAGAAATCGGATT
>JBMZMP010000022.1:2950-12986 GCA_049619235.1 Thermoplasmatota archaeon | reverse complement strand
CACGGCAACGTCGCCGTACATGTTGAGGCCGTAGTGGCCGGGCACGTCACACCACATGTCCAGGGTGCCGTCTTCCTTGGCAATCACGAGGAACGCGTCCTTGTCGCCGCTGCCGATGGTTTTGCTGCCCCAGAGAACTTCGCTGTTGCCGCTTGCATCGTAGGAACCGATGACCACGTTGTGGAGGGTGTTGTGGGTGTTTTCCACTTCCACCACGGTCACTTCACCAACGTTCAATTGCAGCATGTCGGGGTTCAGGATGAACGCTCCAAGCTCAATGCTGCGCTTGGCAGGCTCAACCGCCATGAAGTCGATGCTGTTGCTGCCGTCCGTGAGACTGAATGCTCCGAGGGGTTGGCCGGAGACCGCGAAGGTTTCCGTTGCGCCGGCTGCAATGGTGATGGATTCGTTGAGGACGCTGAACGTCTTCTCGCTGCCACCATTGGTGATGACGAAGTTGATGGCGGCGCCCTTTGCCACGGTGGTGAAGTCGTCCGTGCTGAGGCCGCTGGTTGCGTCCACGTTGATGGTGTGGGTGAGGCCGGCGGCTGCGCCTGCTTTGGTGGCCTCGAACCATTCATTGTATTCGTCAATGGGCATGGCAACCACGTTGGCGCGCATGTACCCGTGGCCGGGGTTCAAGCAGTGTTCCTTGCACTGGGTGAAGTATTCGCCGGGGGGCAAGGACGCGGTGAGCACGTTGGTTTGGCCGGGCACGGCGTCAAGGGTTTGCCCGAGGGCGAGGATGTTGAAACTGTGAATGACGTCGCCGCCAATGATTTCGTACCGAACCAAAACGTCGGCGGGGACCACGATGGGGTCCATGTTCTCGATGTTGCCAACGGGGTCGCTTGCGGTGACCTTGAATTCACCGTAGTCCGCTTCCCAGACCCATTGGTAGCCCGTGATGGGGAGGGTCATGTAGGGTTCCGCGTCGTTTGCGTCTTGGTCCAATTCCACGAGGGCTTGGTAACTGATGACGCCAACCCACAACACGATGAGGAGAGGGATGACCGTCCAGGCAACTTCCGCCTTGAGGTTGTCCCGTTCCTTTTCGTACGTGGCACGGCCGGCGCCGCCGTTTTCACGGAACCGGATGATGATGAACGCGAAGAGTGCGAAGACAATGACGAACACCACGATGGCTGCGATGTAAATTTGGCCGTACACATCGTTGATGAGTTCGGCGCGGTCGGTTTCGGCTTCCGGCATGCCGTATTGGGCCATGGCAGGGGTTGCGAGGGCCAGCAATGCGAGTAGGACAGTCACGAGCTTCATATGACGTGGCGGCCGACGGAGAAGTGGTACAAAAAGGCCCCTTCCGCCCTTGGCCGTGTTTGTGCGTCATAGTTATGAAAGAACCCTTCGTCGCCGCAAATTGACTATGGCTGCAGCGGCAGAATTCGTTCTTCCAGACGCTCACACCCATCACAAGAAGACGGGCATCATGCGCTGGCTCACCACCACTGACCACAAAGAGATTGGACTCATGTACCTCTGGACAGGGTTCTTTTTCTTCATCCTTGGCGGAATCGCCGCGCTCCTGTTGCGCGCCGAATTGTTCACGCCCGGCGACAGTGGTGTGATCAGCGGTGAACAATTCAACGACGCCTTCACGCTCCACGGCACCACCATGGTGTTCCTGTGGATCATGCCCGCCCTTGCTGGCTTCGGGAACTACTTCGTTCCCGTCATGGTCAAGGCCGCTGACATGGCGTTCCCCCGTGTCAACGCCCTCAGCTTCTGGTTCATCCCCCCCGCAGGCATTCTCCTGTACCTTGGAACCATCTTCAAGGACATCCAAACCGTCAACGTCGGCTGGACTGGCTACGCTCCGCTCTCCATCCAAGACCCCAACGTTGGCCTGGACTTCTGGATCCTTAGCCTGATCCTCCTCGGTATCGGTTCCACGCTTGGTAGCGTCAACTTCATGGCCACCATCTTCAAGATGCGCGGCAAAGGCGTCACCCTGCACAACATGAGCCTCATGGGCTGGGCGCAACTCGCCACCAGCATCCTGCTCCTGTACAGCCTGCCCGTTGTCACCATTGCGTTCATCTTCCTCTTCTTGGACCGCCAATTTGGCACCGGCTTCTACAACCCCTTCGAAGGCGGCGACCCCATCCTGTACCAGCACTTGTTCTGGTTCTTTGGTCACCCCGAAGTGTATGTTCTCATCCTTCCAGTGATGGGTATCATCAACGAAATCATTCCCAAGTTTGCACGCCGCCCGGTCTTCGGCTACAAGTCCATGGCCTACGCCATGATTGGCATCGCCATCGTCGGGTTCCTCGTGTGGGCGCACCACATGTTCACCACTGGCATTGACCCCCGCATCCGTGCGGTGTTCATGTTCAACACCATGCTCGTGGGTGTCCCCACCGGCATCAAGGTGTTCAACTGGCTCGCTACCATGTGGGGCGGCAAGATCAACTTCGCAAGCCCCATGAAGTTCAGCCTTGGATTCATCTGGCTCTTCGTCATCGGCGGCATCACGGGCGTCATCCTCGGGTCCATCCCCGTTGACTACGCCTTGCACGACTCCTACTTCGTCGTGGCTCACTTCCACTACACCATGGTCGGCGGCGCCGTGTTCGGTATCTTTGCTGGCCTGTACTACTGGTGGCCCATGATCATGCCCATGAAGATGTACAACGAGAAGCTTGCCAACTGGCACTTTTGGCTCATGTTCATCGGCTTCAACCTGACGTTCTTCCCGCAATTCATCCTCGGATTGCAAGGCATGCCCCGCCGTGTGTACGACTACGCCGCGGATGAGTTCCCACAATTCGTGTTCCTCAACCAGCTCAGTACCATCGGCAGCTTCCTCATCGGATTCAGCGTCTTGCTGTTCATGATCAACCTCTGGGTGAGCCGCAACTACAAGCTCAGCGCCCGCAAGGACCCCTGGGGCGGCGCTCGCCGCCTCGAATGGAAACTGTGGGAAGAAGGCCGCGTCGTGCACGGCGAGGGCCTCATCATGGGCGACATTGAAGAAAAGGAGGACCACTGATGTCTGAAACCGAACTGCACCTGCCACACGGCTCCATCTGGCCGTTCCTACTTGCAACGTCCATTTCCGCACTCGGCGTCGGCGCCATCATGGCCCCTTCCTGGGGCCCCGTCGCCCTGATCCTTGGTTTCGTCTTCTTCCTGATCGCCCTCCTTGGGTGGATCGTGGAGGACACCAAGTGGTGGAACGACAAAGTGGGCACCGGGGAAGGCGTGGGCAAACTCGGCACCATGCTCTTCATGAGCAGTGAAATCTTCCTGTTCGGCGCCCTCTTTGCAACCTACTTCAGCTTCCGCGCCTCCGCAGATCACTGGCCAGACCAACACGTCCACTTCGAACTCGAAAAAGTCATCGCGTTCACCGTGGTCCTGATTGCCTCCAGTGGGACGGCCCAGTACGCGGAAAAACAACTGATGAAGGACAACCGCAAGGGATTCCTGACTTGGTGGGCCATCACCATCGTGCTTGGCAGCATCTTCATCGCTGGCCAAGTCATGGAATACATGACGCTCATCCACGAAGGGTTCACCATCAGCAGCAGCCACTTCGCAAGCACGTTCTACATGATCACCGGTTTCCACGGGGTCCACGTGTTCGGTGGATTGGTGTTCATGATGATTGTCTTCGTGCGTGCCATGAAGGGTCAGTTCAACAGCGAGCGCCACTTGGCGCCTGCCATGGCTGGCCTCTACTGGCACTTTGTGGACGCCATTTGGATCTTCGTGTTCTTCGTCCTCTACATCATTCAGTAGATGGACCTCAACGCGGACGAACGCAGGAACATTCGCAACCTCATCCGCTGGTTCAGTGGATTCGTTGCGTTTCCTGCGCTCACAATTGGCGCTGCATTGACCCTCGAATTCGAGGACCATCAGCTCCACGTTCTCCTCTTCATCCCCCTTGGCATCGCTGCGCTGGTGTTGTTTTTCTTCGCGGACAAAATCGCGATGAAGTGCTACCCCGTCGAAGCATAGGCGCGCCTCAATACGCGGGCGTGACCGCGGTTTGTATTGGTTTTATTGAGAACAGAAAGGACAGAGGGGGAGAGGGATGGTTCGATTTTATGCGAAGAATGCGGCGTTGGCTTCCACGCTGGCTTCTTCGCCGGCGGGAATTTCGTCATCTGGGAAGATGGCGCTGACGGGGCAAGCGGATTCGCATGCGCCGCAGTCGATGCATTCGTCGGGGTCGATGTAGAGTTGGGCCACGTCGTCGACGCTCTTGTCCATGTCGCTGTCGGCGTGCGGGTGGATGCAGTCCACGGGGCAGACGTCCACACAGGCCATGTCTTTGGTGCCAACGCAGGCGCTGGTAATCACGCGGGTCATGCGGAGTAGATGTCGGAAGTCCGTACTTAATGATTGGCGATTCGGGTGCCCGAAAAATTTTGCCACTTCTCCTTGGCGCGGCGGGGTCAGCGGGTTCAAATGGCGGCCGGGGGATGCTTGGTTGTTGTTGGAATGGCTTTGGTGGACCCTTGCGGCCATCGTCTTGTACGAATTTCTGCGAAACGCCGTGGTGAAGAGCGTTCGCTACGTGTACGAGGAGCGCGTGGACGAATTTTTGCGCCGCAACGAAATCCCGACGGACTCGTTCCGGCACACCCACCGCGTGGTGGTCAAGGAGATGGTTCTCGGGGACGTTCGGTTGGCGGAGGCAATCGCCGAGCGGGCGCAGCAGGACGGCGAGTCGGCAGAGAACGTCCGCAACCAAGTGCGGGACTGGCTGGATGAAATCCTCCCTCGCTTCAACCTCCTTGCCTACTACCAAGTTGGCTACGCGCTGGGCCGCGTCGCTGCGTACTCCACGTACAATGTCCGGTTGGACAAGTCATCGTTGGCAGCCGCAAAGGCGCGCATTCCAGAGGATTCAAGCGTGGTGTACGTGAGCAACCACCGCAGCAACGCGGACTTCGTCATCACGGGGTTCATGCTCAGCAAGTCGGTGCAAATTTCGTACGCGGTTGGGGAATGGGCACGGGTTTGGCCGCTGGAAGGGTTGTTCAAAAGCTTCGGCTCCTACTTCGTGCGGCGCGGGGAGAAAGACCCGCTCTACCACCAGACCCTGGAAGCGTACCTGCAGTTGATCACGAAGCAAAAAGTGACCCAGGCCATGTTCCCCGAAGGCGGGCTCAGTCGGGATGGGGGCTTGCGTCCCGTGAAACTTGGCCTGCTGGATTACATGGCGAAAGCCAAGCTCGACCCTGCGTTCAAGGCGCCATTGGTGTTTGTCCCGGTGGGCATCAACTTTGACCGCGTCATCGAGGACGAGAACATGGTGTTGGAAGCACGGGGTGAGGCACCCATGCACCGCCGCAGTCCATGGCAGAAAACCAAGCGGGCCGTGGCGCTGTTTGGCAAAGTGGTCCTGATTTGGCCCTTGAACGTGCTACGGTTCATGGCGAAACGGTTGAAGAAGCACGGCGTGGCGGCCATTCACTTCGGCGAGCCCATTTCATTCGACGACTGGTATGCAGGGCAATCGTTCCTGGAGGAACCGGACCGCAAGGCGCGCCAAGCGGCACTGCGGCCGTTCGGTGAGCAATTGATGGAACGCATCGAGAAGGTCATTCCGGTGACACCGGTCACCTTGGCTTGTCATGCAGCGGCGCGGCTGGGGGAGGGGCAAATGACGGCGGGTGTTCCCGTGGCCACGTTCAAAACCGAAATGCTCGCCTCCTTGCAATCCTTGCAAGATCGACCCTGGGAACTGGAGGCCTACGATGGAGACGCCACGAGTGCCGTTGGCGTGGAGGATGACATCGAATTGGCTGCCGTGGTGGACCGCGCCTTCGAGCTCGCCATGGATGTGACGGAACGCCGCGGCGTTTTGGTAGGCGGCGACGAAGTGGTGTCACGCCGCTTCGATTTGGTGCAGTACTACGCCAACAGCCTCAATTGAAGTAACTGGTGAGGATCTTCCGTTCCGCACTCTTCAGGCGGTTGTGGGCCGCAGCCTTGCTGATGCCAAACACACTCGCCAGCGTGTCCAAGGTGCAGCGGCGGGGGTTGTCGTAGAAGCCGAGCGCGAGGCCCATCTTGACAATCTCCACTTGCTTCGGCGTCAACTTTTCCTCGTAGTCCCCCATGGGGTGGTCTTCGGGCTTGTATTCGCCCCATCGCACCATCTTCATGGTCATGCCAGCTTTCTGGAAATTCTCGGAGGCGGTGCGAATGATTTCGCTGATGTCCATGGGTGCTGCGGTGATGATGCCGATGGTCATCCAGCCGTCCTTGATGACAATGGGGCGCAGGATCCGGTCCGGTCCAAGTGCTTTGAGGGCGGCGTTGAATGGGGCTTTGAAGAACTTCATTTTGTCCGGCGCCGGCTCCACGAGGACGCTGATGGCGTCGCTCTCTTCACGCAGCACTTCCACTTCGCTGTACATTTCCCGCATCATGCTGAGCACTTGCGAGCCCTTTCCTGCGGAGAGGATGGTGAAAATGTTGCGTACCGGGAAATGGTCCTCATCGAACCGAACGTGGTTCATGATGATGCGGGCATCGGGGTGCTCGCGGGTGAATCCAGCCACTGGCCATTGGGGCGCTTCCACTTGGAAGAGCAATTCCGTCATTCCCATGATTGTTCCATTGTAGGGTGAACATATCAAAAAGACTACGGAGATGTTCACCTTTCCCTAGGCGCGCGCTTCGGGTGGGCGTTCGTGCTAAGAAGGAGGCCAGAATGGCCACCCCATGGACCAAGAACTGCAACAAAAAATCCAGCAATTCCAATCGGGCAGCCAACAACTGCAAGCCCTTGCCCAACAACGGCAACAAATGGACATGCTCGCCGCGGAGAACCACCGCGCCTTGGAAGCGATTGAAGAAATGGCCGACGACGCCACCGTCTTCCGCTCTGTTGGTAGCCTCCTGTTGCAAGAAACCGTCGCCGCAGCGAAGGAACGGCTCAACAACGACAACGAAACCATGGAAATCCGCGTCAAGCGCATGAAGCAACAAGAAGAATCGCTGCAAACCTCCCTGCAAGCCTTGCAAGAGGAATTGCAGAAGGCGCTTGGACAACCCGAAGCATGATTGCATCCGGCGACCGCGTCCTACTCTACTGCCCTGAGAAGGAAGAAAAATTCCTCCTCCGCGCGGACAAAAACGACGCAGTGAAGGGGCTGGGTTCCTTCAGTGGCGAAGACCTCATCGGACTCCAATGGGGCGACCGTGTGCAAGCCGCCGGCAAAGAATTCGTGGTGCTTGCCCCCACCGTCCGCGACGCCCACGAGACCCTCAAACGGAAAGCGCAAATCATCACCCCGAAAGACGCCGCCCGCATTCTCTACGAATTGAGCCTCAACCCAGGCGACCGCGTGCTGGAGTCCGGCATCGGAAGTGGCGGCACCACGCTTGGCTTGCTGCAAGCCGTGGGCCCAACGGGGGAAGTGGTGGCGCAAGAGCTCCGTGATGATTTCGCCGAGTTTGCACTCAAAAACATGCGCCGCGCCGGACTCCTTGACCGGTTGACCATCAAGATTGGCGACCTTACCAAGGGCCTTGCAGATGGCATCGAAGGGCCGTTCCAAGCCGCATTGCTCGATCAACCCGAACCGTGGTTGGCGCTTCCCCACTTGGAACCGGTGCTGGAACGTGGCGCCCGCGTGGTGGCATACTGTCCGCAAGTGAGCCAAATGGAGCAAACCGTTCGAGCCATGAAACACTGGGAATTTGCAGACATTCGATGCATGGAACTCATCGAACGCGCCTGGGACGTGGATGGCCGCGTCTGCCGCCCAAGCTTCGAAGGCCTCGGTCACACGGCGTTCCTTGTCGTGGGTCGATTCATCGGCTTGTAGCCCCGTCGCCCAACGCCCGGCGGCCCATGCGCGTGGGTCTCTGGGCGGACGCATCCAGTTCCTTCAAGAGGCAGGACGGGCTGCTCCCTCCGTGGCCCGCGGCGTGAACCACCAATTCTACCACATCGTCCAATCGGACCGAGACACCTACCGGAATTGGTTGTGGATTGCCGGTGCGTTGGCGCTTGCCTTGTTTGCGCCTGCCTACTTCCTGTACCCGTGGCTCGGCGCTGCCGTTCACGCGGGGGCCCTCGCGTTGGGACTTGGCGTTGGATTGCTGCTGGCCACTAGGACCATGCAGAAACGCCAGGAAGCCATCGCGAACGACTGGAATGGCTGGATGGCCGCCGCAGAAGGCCGCGAATCCATGCGGGCCGTGTGGCGCGCCTGGCAAGGCAAACACTCCCGCCGCGACGTGCTCCTTGCCGCCATGGCCGGCGCCACGTTCTGGACCCTGCAAGTGATCCTGGTCCTACTTGCGCTCAGCGAGCCCGAGCTGTTGGTGGCGCTTCCATTCCTCACCGTCAACGGCATCCTCGCGGGCCTGCTGTTCGGGGCGCTTCTTCGTAGCTTCCTATGGCTTCGGGCCTTCGCAGACAGCCTCGCCGAAATGGTGGACGCCGGGGAAATCGGCGTATGGGGTGTCCGATGAAAGTTCGCGGCAAACTGTACCAAAATGGCAAGCTGGAACCGGGCGTTCTCGTCATCGAGGATGGCACCATCATTGCCGTGGAACCGGACGGCCCCGTCGGCGGCGACGACCTGGACTTCGGCGACAAAGCCATCCTGCCCGGTGCCATCGACATTCACGTTCACTTCCGCGACCCGGGCGCTCCCACGAAGGAGGACTTCCACACGGGAAGCGTCAGCGCCGCCTTTGGAGGCGTCACCGCCGTGGTGGACATGCCCAACACCAACCCGCCCACCACCACGTGGAATGCATTGTGTGAAAAACTGCGCATCGCCGATGAAAAATCCGTCGTCGATTACGCTGCGTGGTGCGGTGCCACTTGGTTCCTTGACGATCTTCCAAAAATGTTGCCGCACAGCCCCGGCATCAAAATCTACCTCGGCGCAACCACCGGCGACTTGCTGATGGAGGACCAAAACCGGGTCCGCCAAGCACTGGAAGCGGCTGGGAAAGCTGGCAAGCCGGTTGCCCTGCATTGTGAGGCGCAACGAGTGCTGAACCAATTCAAGCGCCCGGAAAAGGAGCTGCAAGATCACGACGACACCCGGCCGCCGCTTGCGGAAGTGGAATCCATTTTTGACGTGATGAAGGCGCTTCCCACGTTGAAGCACAAACCCGTCATCCACGTGGCGCACATCGCCAGCCAAGACGCAGTGGTTGCCGCGGAGAAAGCAGGCTTCAGCCGAGGCGTCTGCCCGCACCACTTGCTCCTGGACACGGAGTCCTGCTGTGACCACAACCCGGGGTATGGCAAAATGAATCCACCCGTCCGGAAACCCATCAACAAGGAGGCGCTCTACGCTTGCTACAAGGACGGCCGCATCCCCATTTTGGAATCGGACCACGCTCCACACACCAAGACGGAGAAAGCGGGCGACTTCGGGAAGATTCCCGCAGGGGTTCCTGGCGTGGAAACCATGCTGCCGCTGCTGTTGGCGGAAGCGGTGAAGGGGAAACTGGACTTTTCCTTGGTGGTGGACAGCGCCACCGTCGCACCCGCGGCGCTCCTTGGTGTCAAGAAAGGGGAATTGGTTCCGGGCATGAACGCAGACTTTGCCGTGTACGACCTCCAACCTGCACCTGTTGACCCTGCCGAGTTGCACAGCAAATGTGGCTGGAGTCCATTCGAAGGGCACGACGCCTGCTTCCCAAGCGATGTGTACGTGCGTGGCAACCCCGTGGTCGTTGACCGAACCCTCGTCGCCAAACCCGGCGCCGGCGCGCCCCTGTACCCACTTCCGTGAGCTTTGCCAGCGAACTCGCAGACGCATTGGGCTTCCTGCCCGCACCCCTCGTGGTGTTCCTGCTCGCCATGAGCCCCGTGGGGGAGGTGCGCATGAGCATCCCCGTTGGGATGCTGTTGTTCAAGATGCATTGGGCCGAGGCGTTCACGTGGAGCCTCCTAGGAAATCTCCTCGTGGTGCCTTTGCTTGTTTGGGCGCTCCCGGCGTTCGATGCGTGGGCCGCAGATCGCCGAATCGGTGGCTGGCTGAACCGCATCTACGCAAAGACCCGCACAAAGACCTCG
>JBMZMP010000022.1:1721-2940 GCA_049619235.1 Thermoplasmatota archaeon | reverse complement strand
GAACGGTACCAAGAATACGCGTTGTTCCTACTGATCGCGACGCCATTGCCCGGCACGGGCGCATGGACCGGGGTCATCGCCGCGCACTTGTTTGGGGTGCCACTTCGGGCGGGTGCACCGTACTACTACGCGGGCATCGTGGCCGCCTGCTTCCTCGCCGCGGGCCTGGTCAGTTTGGGCCTACTGGTTGTTTGACTCGTACCCGGCCCCTTCAATGGCCGCTATGAGGGCGCGTTCGTCAATGTCCTTGTGCGTCACCACCGCGATTTCGTCGTCCAAGTCCACGAGGACCGTTTTGACGCCCTTGACGCCTTTCAGGGCCTTGGTTACGTGGGCGACGCAGTTCTGGCACGTCATGCCTTGCACGGGGAGCGTGGTTTCTGCCATGGTGATGCACCCGCTCCCATGCCCTTTTGACCTTCGCTTTCCATTTGCAAAGCGTGCTGGATGATTTGGACCACGCCCTTCTTGCGCTTCTTCGAGAAGACGCCCGCCGTAGCTACCGGGAACTCGCCCGCCTTGCAGGCAGCACCGTCCCAACCGTCAGCGCCCGGGTCCGCCGCATGGAGGATCTTGGCATCATCGAAGGGTACACGTTGAAAGAAACGGGTGCACGTGCTGGAAGCGGCGGCGGTCTCGCCGTGCTTTGTCACCAATGCAAAAAACCCACCAGCGAACCGGTGACGCGGAAACTGGACGGCACCACGCACCCGTTCTGCTGCACCACTTGCGAAGCGGTGTACGTGGCCAAGTATGAACGGCTCAAGCAAGGGCTCTAAAACCGTGGCCCCTGCCCCGTTTCGTGGAAGAGAAGCGGAACTTTCCCTACATCATCGCATGGACCCTCTTCCTCACGAGTCTGTTCTTCGCCGCGGGGCTCATTTCCAATCCCGACCCACAGAAGCAACTCTGGGGCTACGCGTTGCTCGGCGCTCCGCTCCTGTTTTTCGGGGCCTTGATGGCCCTGTATTACTTGAAAAGCCGCCGCGACGCTATTTGAGGCCCAAGTCAGCCGCAACTTCGTCGAAGAACTTCCGCGTCTGCCGGTAGCCTTTCTTCAAATCCGCGTACAGTTCCGGGTGCTTCGCCATCTGCTTGCCGAATTCCTTGTCGAATCGGTATTCGGCCTCGTCGGCGACTTTCTGAAACGCGTCCCGGAAGTCGGACACCACGCTGCCCATGGCCTTGCGGAACTCCCGGACCACGTCCGCAAGTTCCG
>JBMZMP010000022.1:0-1711 GCA_049619235.1 Thermoplasmatota archaeon | reverse complement strand
CGAACCGATACTCGGCGTCCTCCGCCATTTTCTCCACGGCGGACTTCACGTCGTTTGCAAGGGAATCGAGGGCCTTCCGGACCTCGGAGAGGATGTCCTCGCTCACGAGACTTTGATTTCGTAGCCCTTCTTGAACCACTTCGTCAACGACTTCTGCAACGTCTTCGCGATTTTGTCTGCTTCCTTGTCAGAAATGTCGTCGTCGTGCGCCACGGAGATCGTGAAAGTTCGTTCCATGGACATGGGAGCGGGACGGGGGTAGAAAAGCCCGACGAGCTACAACCCAAGGTCCGCCGACGGGGCGGCTTGCCGCAGTTCCTCTGCAAGTTGGGCCCGGCTGGATTCTGAGAGCAAGTGCACCCCCTCCACCACGAAGGTTTGCCCGTGTTGGGTTTCCAGTAGCCACGTTCGCCCGAGGCCCTTCCGCGTGCTTGGGGCCGGTTGGAAACTCTTGATGTGGGCTGCCTCCACGGAGCGGGTGTGGCCCCAGAAGGAGCGGAACGAGAACATGGAATGGTTCACTTCGAGCCGGGCGTGCCTTGAGCCCCAGAACAACAAATTCGCGAGTCCCAGAATCCAAGCGGACGCAAACAAGAATTGCCCAATGCCTTCTGCTTCCAGAAGCAACTTGGCTCCAAGCAAGGGGGCAAACAGTGGGGCGACGAGCCAACCGGGGTGGGCACGGTGGACGGACAAGGCGGACCCGAGGGGATTCGAACCCCCGTTCTGGCCTCCGGAGGGCCAAGTGATATCCAAGCTACACCACGGGTCCACGTGGGTAAGCCGGCGACTTTGGTCCTTCATTTGACCGTTGCGTGTAAGTACCGCCTCCGAGTCGGCCGGAACATGCACTGGGCGGACGTTGTCGCCAACGAACTTCATGAGATGTACGGGGACAAACCCCAGGTCTTCGCGACCGCCATCACGCCAAGCGGCCCCATCCACGTGGGGAACATGCGGGAAGTGTTGACGACGGAAGCGATTTTCCGCGCAAGCCTCGACAAAGGCGCCGACGCCGAGCTGATTTACATCGCCGACGACTACGACCCGCTGCGCAAAGTGTACCCCTTCCTAGACGCGTCCTACGAGGAACACGTAGGCAAGCCCCTGCGTGAAGTGCCCTGCCCCTGCGGCGAACACGAATCCTACGCGCGTCACTTCCTGGAACCATTCCTGCGAAACCTGGAAGCCCTAGGCATCAAGCCCCGGGTCCTCAGCGCGTACGACATGTACCACAACGGCGACTACGTGGAAGCAACGAAGCAAAGCTTCGACAACATCCAGGAAGTCAAGTCCATCATTGAAAGCGTCAGCAAACGGCAATTGCCCAAGAAATGGGCGCCGTTCAACCCGCAATGCGGTGCGTGTGGCAAAATCAGTGGCGTGGAGGTCACGCTCTTCGAATACCCCCTCCTGTCCTACCAGTGTGGCTGCGGACACGAAGGCCAACACGACATCAACACCCCCGGCATCGGAAAACTCCCCTGGCGCCTGGACTGGCCTGCCCGCTGGGTGTTCCTCGGTGTCACCTTCGAAGCGTTCGGAAAAGACCACGGCGCAAAAGGCGGCAGCTGGGACACGGGCAAGCCCCTCGTGCGGGACGTGTACGGCGGCAAAGAACCGCACCACGTCATGTACGAATTCCTGAACCTCAAGGGCAAGGGTGCCATGCACAGCAGCAGCGGCCTTGCAATCAGCGCGGATGACGTGC
>JBMZMP010000021.1:13471-14740 GCA_049619235.1 Thermoplasmatota archaeon | reverse complement strand
CGCGGACGCGTTTCTTGCCTTCGTGGACAAGACCAGGGAAGAGGCCCGCGGCCCCAAGCCAAGCAAAGCAAACCGCGTCCTCGCGGACGATCCAGACGTTGCAGAAGCGTACAACATCGCAAAGCACGACACCCAGGACAACC
Organism: Thermoplasmatota archaeon; assembly: GCA_049619235.1. Classification (GTDB taxonomy): domain Archaea; phylum Thermoplasmatota; class E2; order JACPAO01; family JAHFTW01; genus JBMZMP01. Next base: position 14,597 of record JBMZMP010000021.1, on the reverse strand, counting down.
CGAAGCTCGGCAGAACCAGTGCCCTCGTGCAGGAGGCCCTCGCCAATGAGGGCCGCGTCATCGTGTTTGCCAACTACCGCAGCACCGTTGAAATCATCGCAAAGCACCTGGAAACCATCCCCGGCGCCAAACCAGTGGTCTTCGTGGGCCAAGGGAACCGCAACGGTTCCCAGGGATTGACCCAGAAGCAGCAACAAGAACTCCTGCAAGCGTTCCGGGACGGAACCCACAACGTGTTGTGCGCCACAAGCGTCGCGGAGGAAGGCCTTGACATTCCAGCCACCGATTTGGTGGTGTTCTATGAGCCCATCCCAAGCGAAATCCGCAGCATCCAACGACGGGGCAGAACGGGTCGCCACGGCGCGGGGCGGGTTGTCGTCTTGATGACCAAGGGCACCGGGGACGAAGCGGCCCATTGGAGCGCCAAGCGCAAAGAACAATCCATGGTGCAAGAGCTGCACGCCCTGCGCTCCAAGTACCACCAAGACCCATTGCCAAAGCAGCAGACGCTTGGGCAGGAAACCCAACCCAAACCAGCGCCTGCCGCGCCTGTCGTGAAGGCAACGGGCACCCATAAGGTCATCGCGGACAACCGGGAGCAAGCGGGCGGCGTCGTGCGGGCGTTGCATGAATTGGGTGTCAAGTTGGAGACCCGGAACCTCGACATCGGCGACTTTGTGCTGAGCGATCGCATCGTCGTGGAACGCAAAACATGGTCCGATTTGCTAGCAAGCCTCGTGGACGGCCGGCTCTTTGAGCAACTCAAAGCGTTGCAATCCTACCCGAAACCCATTCTGCTCCTAGAAGGCCCCATGGAGGGGGGTCGCGGCGTGAGCATGGAGGCACTCCACGGCGCAATGGCGTCCATCGTGGTGGACCTTGGCATCCCCATCATGCAAACCCCCGATGCGCGCACCACGGCGGAGTGGCTTGCATCCGTTGCAAAGCGGGAACAGACGCGTGAGAAACGAAAACTTGCCATCCGACAAGGCAAACCCATGGACGATGCGGCACGGGTTCGGTATATCCTGGCCGGTTTCCCGGGCATCGACGGCGTCCGAAGCGAAGCATTGCTTCGTCACTTCGGCTCCGTGGCACGCATCCTCACCGCCTCAACAGCGGAACT
>JBMZMP010000021.1:10570-13447 GCA_049619235.1 Thermoplasmatota archaeon | reverse complement strand
CATCGGGCCCAAGACCGCCAGTGAAATGCACCGGATTCTCCATTTGGCCACCGAAACCGTTTAAGAACAACCCCAAGTGGGCCGCGGTATCCTGGGTGATTTTGATGGCTTCCAAACTTGAAAACGCGTGCACCGGCCTTGACATGATGATTGAAGACACCAGCGTGCCACGCAACATTCGCCGCAACAGCGAGGAAGCGAAGGCGGTCTTGACCGACGACAGCGAAGCCATGGACGTCCGCAAGGCCAAGGCCATCAACCTCTTGGACGAAATGGCCAACGACCCCAACATTCCCCTGCACGGCCGCACGCTCGTGTGGAACATCCTGAGCCAACTGGAAACCCTCTAGGGCGACCGTCCCAGCTTCGAACCTTTCTCCCTTCGTTTTTCGACCCCTCTGTCGTTTCGGGTTGCCTAGCAGCCGATGGCTTTGAGGGCCGCATCCAAGTCGGCCCATTGGTCTTCGAGGTCCTCGATGCCAACGCTCACGCGAATGATGCCGTCCGTCAGACCGGTTCGTTCCCGCATTTCCTTTGGTACGCTCGCATGGGTCATGGCGGCTGGGACCTGAATCAAGGACTCAACGGCGCCTAGGCTTTCTGCCAATTGGAAGATGCGCGTGGCTTTCACGAACTTGCGGGCTGTTTCCGCGCTCGGCGTGCGGAAGCTGAGCATGGCACCCCCAGAGGAGGCCTGCCTTGCGTGCACGTCGTGGTTGTCATGGGTGGCAAGGCCTGGGTAGTACACATTCTCTGCACCAAGCCGCTCCACGAGTCGGTTGGCGAGCTCCGCCGCTTGGCTGGATTGGGCTTCCACGCGGAGTTTCAAGGTCTTCAGGCCTCGTTGCAGGAGGAAGCAGTCGAACGGTGGCAACACGGCGCCCACGGCCATTTGCAGGAAGAACAATTCTTCGCCAAGCGCCGCGTCTTTTGTCGCGATGAGGCCCGCCAGCACGTCGCTGTGTCCTCCAATGTACTTGGTGGCGCTGTGGAACACAACGTCCGCTCCAAGCTCAAGTGGCCGCTGCAGGATGGGGCTCATGAAGGTGTTGTCCACGATGAGGCGGGCGCCTCCCGCGTGGGCAATCTCTGCGACGGCTGCGATGTCGCTGACGCGAAGCAGTGGGTTGGTTGGCGTTTCGAGCAGGACCCACTTGGTTTTCGGGGTCATGGCTGCTTTCGTTGCGGCAAGATCCCGCGTGTCCACGAATGTGGTTGTGATGCCTTGCTTGGATGCCACTTTGTTGAGGAGTCGAATGGAGCCGCCGTATGCATCCTCGGCGCAAACCACGTGGTCGCCCACGTCGCAGGTTCGCAAAATCGTGTCTAGTGCCGCCAAGCCACTGGCGAACGACAATCCCCGTGCGCCGCCTTCCAATTCAGCAATGGCGTCCTCGAGGGGCGTGCGGGTGGGGTTGCCGCCGCGGGTGTAGTCTGTGGTGAGTGGGGCCGCCACGTCCGGTTGCACGAATGTGGTGCTGAGATGGACGGGTGGGTTGACGCTGCCATGGATGGGTTCGGGGCTGACGCCGGCGTGCACGCATTTGGTGCCAAGGCCGTCCGTTTGCTTCGTGGCTACCATCGTTGCGCCTCCAGGTACCCTGCGGCTTTCGGGAGGTTGTTCTTGTGCATCCATTCCGGGTTGAAGCTTGCAATGTAGCGTTCCCCTGCATCGGGAATGAGCGTGACGATGAGGTCGTCCGGGGATGCTTCGGCGGCCACTTGGATGGCGCCTGCCACGGCGGCTCCGGCGCTGCTGCCACTGAAGACGCATTCTTCGAGGGCCAAGCGGGCCTGGTGCAGGAATGCGTCGTCATCGGAGACGGTGACCATGTCGTCAATTTGGTCCATCCAGCAAGACTCGGGCAGGAAGTCTTCCCCGATGCCTTGGATCAAGTATTGGTGGATTTCCTCCGCGGGCGGAAGGGCGCCGGTTTTGTGGACCGTTTTGTAAATGGAACCTTCCGTGTCCACGCCCACCACTTTCACGTTGCCTTTGCTGTGGAGGTACTTGGCGGTGCCACTGATGGTGCCACCGGTCCCCACGCCGGCCACGAAATGGGTGATCTTTCCATCCGTTTGTTGCCAGATTTCCGGCCCCGTGGTTGCAACGTGGCTTTCCGGGTTGGCTTGGTTGTAGTACTGGTATGGGAGGTAGGCGCCTTCTTCGTCACGGTACCGCTCGGCCACTTTGTAGTAACTCCGGGGGTCATCTGCTTCCACGTTCGTGGGGCACACCACCACTTTGGCCCCGTAGGCGCGCAGCAAGTTCCGTTTCTCCTCCGGAACTTTGTCGGGAAGGGTGCAAATCATCTTGTAGCCAAGCAAACGCGCCGCCATGGCAAGCCCGAGGCCCGTGTTGCCACTGGTAGGTTCCACGATGGTGCCGCCCGGCCTGAGGAGTCCTTTTTCCTCGCCGGCACGGATGAGGTTCAAGCCGATGCGGTCTTTGACGCTGAAGCCGGGGTTGAACATCTCCAGCTTGGCCGCGATGCGGGCGCCGCCTTCGGGTCGGAGCTTGTCCAAGTAGACCATGGGCGTGTTGCCGATGAGCCCGAGGATGTTTTGCTGGATGTCCATGCGGTGCCATCGGTGACGGGGTAAAAAAGGCGGGGAATGAGGCCGGTGCTACGGCACCGCAAACAGCAGCCAATCGGATGCCGCTCCTTCCAATTGCGCCTCCACCCAGGCGTCGTCTTCGCCAAGCAACATGGCCATGTGGCGGGCGATGGCGGGGAACGATTTGTGCATCTCTTCCCGCCACCCCATTTTGGTGCGCCGGAACACCAAGTCGCTCAGCGTCAACGCGTCCTCTTCTCGCACGGCGAAGTCCACTTCGCACCACAGCTCCATCGACCCAAACCACCCGGGCCGCCG
>JBMZMP010000021.1:0-10560 GCA_049619235.1 Thermoplasmatota archaeon | reverse complement strand
CCAACGAGCGCCGTAGAAATCCAGGAGTCGTTCCGCACATTTCTGGGGGATGCCAGTGCTTGTGGCGGTGGCAATCGCTTCGAGGCGATACGACTCCCAGGGGACCAGGGGTCCGCCTGGCAGGGTGCCTTTTCGAGTTGGGTGGCTGATGGGCCAATCGCGTCGTTTGCTCACGGCGTCAACGGCGTCCTCTGCAAGGGACCGATACGTGGTGATTTTTCCCCCTTGGAGCGTCCAAAGCCCCTCGAGTCCTTCCTTTTCTTCGTGATCAAACAGCACGTGGCGCCGGGTGATGGCGGATTCGGTGAGACCTTCCTCATTCACGAGGGGGCGAACACCGGCGTACGTGAACAGGACATGGTCCCAGGGGGCGTCCGGGAAGAATCGCCGGCCCGCTTCCACCAGATACGATACGTCCTCGTCGGTTGCGTGGCACTGGGCCGGGTCGCCGTTTTCCTCCGTGTCCGTGGTGCCAACCATGGTGTATTGGTGCCACGGGATGAAGAAGAAGGTCCGGCCGTCTGTGGCTTTCACAATGAGCGCCTCCTCGATGAACCTTGGCAGGAACAAGTGTACGCCTTTCGTGGTCCGCACTTTCTTGCCAGGGCTCACCTCGCGAAGCACGTGGTCGGTCCATGCGCCGGTGGCGTTGATGACGTTCTTGCAGGCGATGTGCGTGGTTTGGTTGCCTCGTTTGACCTCCACTCCGGTCACTGCGCCTCCCTCCCGGGTGATGCGGGTCACTTCCGCGTGGTTCCAGCAAGTGGCGCCGTGTTGTTTGGCGTCCCAGATGAGCTCAGTGACGAATCGTTCAACGGACCTGATTTGTCCGTCCGTGTAGCTGGCGGCTCCTTTCAGGCCTTCTGGGGAAATGCCGGGAAATCGTTCCAGGAACTCCTTTTTCCGGTGAAAGTCGCGGCCATCCACGGACTTTCCATGGCTCAGCACGTCGTACAGGAACAATCCAACGCGCACCGTGCGCCGGTTGGCGACGTCCGGGTACAAGGGGTAGTAGAACCGCAGGGGCTTGACCAAGTGGGGTGCCTGTCGAAACATGCGTTCCCGGTCCTGCAACGCCTCATGGACGAGGCCGAATTCGAATTGCTCCAAGTAGCGGACGCCGCCGTGGGCGAGCATGCTGCTGCGGCTGCTGGTTCCAAAGGACCAATCGTTCTTCTCGATGAGGTGGACTTTTAGGCCGCGCATGGCGGCGTCCCGGGCGATGCCGGCACCGTTGATGCCGCCGCCAATGACGACGAGGTCTGGACTCATTCCAATTTCCGGGCAAGGTCGCGAAGGTCTTGCGCGATGCGGAGGACTTCGGGTAGGGGCTGTGGGAAGGGAATGACGGGGTACTTGGCGGCTTGGTCAAATTCGGGGATGTCTGCCAAGTCGTCGCTCCAGTGGATCCAGTCGTCTGGCTGCATGCCGTTGGCTTCCAAGACCACGCGGCTGAGTTCCAATCGGTCCGCGGTCAGGGTGCCTGCGGTGAACGTTTTCCCGCCTCGGGTGGCGCGTAGCCTGGCCGCGATTTTTCCTGCATCAACCGTGCCTCCGCCTGCTTGCCAACCCGTGAGGAGCGCTTTGGCTATGGATTGGTGCTCTTTGGGAAGTTTTTCGAGAAAGCCGAGGCTGGATTCGTCGAGCAGGGTTTCCATCAAAAGGGGAAAGAATAGGGGGAAGAAAACGGTTCGGTTGTCGAACCGGGTTATTCGGTCTTCTTGAGGCGCCCGTAGGCGTACAGGAGACCGGCGAGTGCGACGATGACGATGAGCCAGACGACGGTTTTGCTGCCGCCTTTCTCTTCGGTGTCAGTGGGCGCGTGTTCGGGTGCCTTGTTTGGGTCGCTGCCGGCGGCCACTTCTGCGCCGTCGTTCACGCCGTCGCCGTCCGTGTCGGCGTTGTTAGGGTCAGTGCCGTTGGCGTACTCGGCGGTGTTGTTGAGGCCGTCCATGTCGTTGTCAGCGGTGCCGTTTTGGTCCAGGTTTCCGAAGTGTTCTTGCTCCCAACTGTCTGGCAAGCCGTCCATGTCGGTGTCTTCGTTTTGGGCCATCGCTGGAGCCACGAGCATCAGGAGGGCGAGTAGGGCCAATGCCTTCTTCATAAAACGGGGAGGAAAAGGGGGGGTTATGACGGAATCGGTTGATTCCAGGAGCCGAGAGGCTACGTTCGCGGCGTGGTTTAGCTGGATTTGCTGAACTTGGCCTTGATGCGGGCGAAGAAGCCTTCGTTGGCGGCCTTGATCTTTTCGCCTTCCACCTTGACCAGTTCTTCGGTCTTGGCTTTGAGTTCGCTGATCTTGGCTTGTGCGTCCTTCACGGCTGCGGATGCCTTGGCTTGTGCGTCCTTGAGGGCTTCAGGAGTTTTGCCGGCGAGGCCTTTGACTTGTGCTTCAGCGGCCTTGAGGGCGTCCTCGGCCTTCTTGCGGTAGTCTTGCAATGCGGCGGGGGCGCTGTCTTTGAGGCTCTTGGCTTTGGCGATGGCGGCTTCACCGTCGTGCTTGACGCGGGCGTAGAGTTCCTTTGCGGTTTCCTCGGTCTTCTTGGCGGCTGCCACGGCGACGTCTTTTGCTTCGGCGGCGAGTTTCTTGCGGCCTTCGCTGGTTTTGGCGTCTTCGGCAACGCGGGATGCGAGGACCTTTGCTTCTTCTTGCCACTTGGCTGCCTTTTCTTGGGCCACTTTGGCTTCGGCGGCGATGAAGTCGGCGCTGGCTTCGTAGAGGTCCTTGAGGCTCTTGACGCCGGCTTCTGCGAGGGTTTTGACGGTGGCTGGGCCGATGCCTTTGACGTCCTTGATGAGGTTCAGGGCGATGGCTTGTTGTTGGTAGTCCTTGAGGTCGGCGGCTTTGATGCCGGTGGCTTTTCCGAGGGCTTCCAGGTCGGCGCCTGCGAGGGTGCGCACGTCCTTGACGCCGGCTGCGGCGAGCTTTTCTTGCTTGGCTGGGCCGATGCCCTTGATGTGCTTGAGTTCCATTGTGAAGTCTCCTTTGTGTGGGTGGTTGTATCTCCCACAATAACAACTAGTTCGCTGCACTATTTAAAGCCATGTATGGCATTGTATGAGCCACAATCAAATGGCCTCATTGGGGCCAGAGACACCACTTCGCGGGACTAGGCGCTGAAGCTCTTTCCGCAACCACAGGAACTCGTGGCGTTGGGGTTGTGGATCTTGAACCCGCCGCCCATCAGTTCATCCAGGAAATCCACCACGAGGCCGTTCAAGACCATGGCGTGTTCTGGATTCACAAACAATCGAACGCCATTCGAAACCAGCGTCAGTTCCCCTTCCTCCGGCTCCGTCGCGTAGCCCATGGTGTAGGATGCGCCAGAGCAACCCCCGGCAGCGACCCCGATTTTGACGCCGTGATCGTTCAGGGACTTGCCTTCGCCCAAAAACGTGGCCAGTTTCTCCTTTGCCAAATCGGTGACCGTCATGGTCAGCTTGAATTCCACAGTGGCGGTTCCTTCGCTCATGGGTACCTATTGCTCCCCGGACAATTTGTGTCCTTCGGTCAACTTGGCAATGATGCCCGCAATTGCGGTCTTGGCAGGGCTGTCGCTTTCTGCAACCGCAATGGGACTGCCTGCGTCACCGGCGCGGTTCACGCGCAAATCCATTGGAATGCGTCCAAGGAATGGCACGTTCATCGCTTTCGCCATGGCTTCGCCGCCACCCATCTCGAAGATTTGTAGGTTGACGGAGAATTTTCCGTCCCCGTCGGCGGTTGCCTGCACCGTCTCTACGCCCGTGTCCAGTTCCACTGTCGCTCCGGGGTCCGTGTGACCTTCCACCATGAGTCCACTCATGTTCTCAATCACGCCGAGGACTGGCATCTGCAGTTTGTTGGCGAAATTCACCGACTTGCGCACGTCGCCCACGGCCACTTCTTGCGGCGTCGTGACGAGAATCATGCCGTCTGCGTCTGGAATGTTTTGTGCCACGGACAGTGGCTCGTCGCTGCTTCCTGGGGGCAAGTCCACGATGAGGTAGTCCATGTCTCCCCATGCAACGTCACCGAGGAATTGGCCAATCACTTGCATCTTGATGGGGCCACGCCACACCACCGCTTGGTCGCCTTCTGGGAGCAGGAATTGCATGCTCATGACGCGCAGGTTCTCGTTCACCGCAATCGGGATGAGGCCGCCTTCCTCCGACTCTTTCACGCCGGATTCCTTGATGCCAAACATGGTGGGGATGTTGGGGCCTGTGAGGTCCATGTCCAGCAAGCCAACCGTGTGGCCTTGTGCAGCGAGGACTGCTGCCAGGTTGCTTGCCACGGTGGACTTTCCAACGCCGCCCTTGCCGCTTGCAACGATGAATTTGTGCTTGATGCGCTTCATGTTGTTGATGATGCGCACGCGGCGCTTCAGGCGCTCCGCGGCGCGGGGGTCGGCGGGGCCGCCGGCTTGCTGGCCGGCCATGGGAAGTTCACTCATGAAGCGGCCCACTTGGGTGGCCTTGAAAAGAGTGTCACTGGTGGCACGTCATGGACGCATTCGAGGACTTCACGGAAACCGCCCCCTGCTTCCCGTTCTACTTCCGGCAAATCCTCAGCGGCCCCCATGAGAACTTTCACTACGTGGTGGGCTGCACGGACACCCGCGAGGCGTGCATCATCGACCCAAGTTTCCACCTGGAGGAGATCTTCGAACGGGCCACGAGGGACGGATTCCGCATCACGAAAGCGTTGTTCACGCACGGGCACTGGGACCACATCGGCGGCATCCCGGCCATTTTTGATTTGGGCGTAAAAGAGGTCTACGCCCACGAGGCGGCAGGAACGCACCCGAAAATCCAAGAGGCGGGCGCCAAGGCCACGCTTCTTGCGGACGAGGAGACATTCCACGTGGGAACCATTCCCTTCCGACTCCTGCACACCCCCGGCCACCAACCCGAGGGGTCATGCTTCGTCACTGACACCAAGCCCGCCGCGTTGTTTGGCGGAGACACGTTGTTCATTGGCACATGTGGGCGCACGGATTTTCCCGGAGGCGACACGGAAGCCATGCATGCGTCCATGCAGCGCATGCGGCAATGGCCCGACGATTGGGTGGTGTTCCCGGGGCACCATTACCACGAGAAGGCAAGCCGGAACCTCGGCGAGGAAAAGCAGGGCAACCCCGCCCTCACCACGACGGACCTGGCGGAATTCTCAAAGCTTCACTGCTTGACCCATTGAACTTCGTCAAAGGTCAATTCGTCGCCGTCAAACAACAACATGCGTCCCGCCAGCTTGGGGCGTCCCCGCAGCACGTTCAGTGCCTCAGAGGCCATGAGGGTGCCGACCACGCCGGCGTTTGGCCCGAGAATCCCTTGGCATCCCTTGTCGCCGCCAAAGGACGGAAACAACGCCTTTACACCTGGCAGGAACGTGGTGATTTGTCCTTCGTTGCCATGCAACGCACCCCACACAAGTGGCAATCCTGCCGCTTTGCATGATTCGAAGATGTAGGTGCGCGTGGCGGGGTCGTCCGTGCAATCCACGACCAAATCCATGCCCACAAGCAAGGCTGCATCGAAGGTCTGGTCTCGTTTCGTGGTTCCGGGGAGCCGTTCGGATGCCAACTCAGCCTTCTTTTTCCCGAGATCATGCTCGGCGTACAGGATTTGGCGGGGCAAATTGGTCTCGTCCACCTCATCAAAATCGCATAGGTGCAGGTTGGTCACGCCTGCCGCGTGCAAGTACCTGGCAGCGGGACTGCCAAGACCACCCAAACCCACCACGAGCACGCGGCTGGATGCCAGCCTGTCCTGGTCTTCCTGCGTGAAGTCTGGCAGTTCCAAGTGGCGGTCAAATTGCGGCACGATGAATTGATGGTTCCTTCAGATAGAGGTTTTCCGTTTGTTCCCGGTTATCTGCGGGCCTGCAATTTGGTGAGCGTAATGCATTTTTGTCGATTCCCTTCCATCCATCGCACACGCAATTTGTTTTTCTTTCTCCGTATCGAGTGCACAAATCTTGTGGGAACCACTATGGACCGGCGGGGCAGCTTGATGCAACAATAGCCGTCCTGGATAGAAACAGTCCACTTGGCCACTCGAATTGGGGCAAGCAGGCCAATGGCGAGCAAAAGCATGTACTTCCCCCATTCCACGTATGGCGCATAAGAAAAGGGAAGTGTCAGATCGTCAACAATGCAAAGGGCGCTCCAAGGCAACAAGACAAATGCCATGATTCGCCATTCGTATCGAAGATACTCGCCCTCGTAGCGCTGCTTATTTTTCCCGTCGGGCAAAGAAAGAAGTTCACGGGCAAGGGCCACTGGCTCCGAAACCCCATCTAGCCAAATTCCTTTGTTTTCCCCACAGAGTCTAAGTTTTCCGGTGTCAATGGATGCTTGCGACATCGATTGAAAAACGTGGATGAATTGAATGTCTGCTTTTTCGATTGATGCTGTTTGGTAGTCGGAGTGCACGTTGGATCCTTGCACGTTGGGCTCTGTTTGGTACCACGTTTTTTGCCAACGTTGGGTCGCAGCGGACCAAGTGATCGCGCTGATGATCGCAGTTAAACAAATTGCGCCCCCGAGGGCCAATGAGGGGCTCTGTATGATGAACCAAACAAACTCATCAAACACGAGTCTCCCGAGTAGGAAAATAAAGAACCAAAAGTAGCCATAGCCCACCGCGGCGCCTAGGGCCACAAGCCAGAGAAAGTGAAATGGTGAACTTGCAAACCATGCCCACCTAATTTCCTTTGGTGGCTGTTTCTTCATTGCCCGCCCGCCATGCACGTCACAAAGAGTGGATTGGAAAAAGAGGATAAAAGTTGGTCCGGATATGTTACTGGCCGAATTTCCCAGCGAGCCGGCTGCCTTCGGGCCATCCGGCACTGGTGCCTTCGTCCTCGATGCCGGGTTGGATGGCACCCGTGGGGCACGCATCGAAGCAACCGCCGTCTGCGATGCAGAGGTCGCGGTCCACTTGGGCGATGTCGCCCACTTCCACGGCGCCAGTTGGGCATGCAGCCTCGCAGCCGTTGCAGACAATGCAGTCCGCTGCGACCACCCATGCCTTCACTTCTTCCTTGACGTTGGCTTTGACGTATTCGCGAACGGCGTCTGCGTCGCCCATGTCGCCCGTGAATCCTTCCGGTTCGGGGGCTGCTTCCGCCACGGGCGCTTCCTCGACGGGGGCAGGGGTTTCTGCGGCTGGGGCGGCGTCTGCGGGGGCTTCGGCCGGTTGGGCCTCCGGGGCAGCAGGGGCTTGCGCGGGGGCCGCCTTTGGTGCGGGGGCTTCCACGGCGACACCGGCCTTGACGGCGCGGGCGTGGGCAGCTGCGCGGTCGTCGCCGAGCGTGTCTTGCACGGGCACGATGAATTTGCGGTCCTTCAGGTTGCGGCTCTTTGCTTCCGCAATGAGTTGGTCCACGGCACCTTTCCAGTCTGCAACGATGCCGATGTCCGCGTACTGGAACATTTGCGCGTTGGGGTCGCTGTTGATGGCGATGACCGTACCGGATTCCTTCATGCCTTCGATGTGTTGGATGGCGCCACTGATGCCAACTGCGATGTACAGTTTGGGGCGGGCGCTCAGGCCAGTTTGTCCGATTTGGCGGCTGCGTTCTTGCAGGCCAGCGTCGGCCACGGGGCGGGTGCATGCAACGTCTCCGCCGAGGGCTTCGGCGAGTTCGTAGAGCTTGCTCCAGTCTTGTCCAACGCCCATGCCGCCTGCGACGAGCACTTCGGCCTTCGTGATGTCCACGCCTTCTTCAATGATGTAATCCACCACTTCCGCAGCGTAGCTTGCGCCTTCGAGGACCTTGGGCTCAACCGTGATGAACTGGGCTGCACCTGCGGTCTTGGGGCTTGGAATGAAAATGCCGGGGCGCGCCGTTGCCATTTGTGGGCGGTGGCGGTCGCAGCGAATCGTTGCAAGCATCTTGCCACCGAAGGCGGGGCGGCGCGCGAGCAATTCGCGGCTACCTGCTTCCACGTCCAATTCGGTGCAGTCTGCAGTCATGCCCGCTTCCACGGTGACAGCGATGCGGCTGCTGATGTCGCGACCCGTGTGGGTGGCGCCGATGAGGATGACTTCCGGCTTGTGGTCGTTGATCATTTCCGTCAAGACGTCTGCGCTTGGGCGGGCCAGTGGGGTCTTGAGGGTGGGGTGATCGACGATGAGCACTTCGTCTGCACCGCCTTCTGCCAATTGTTGGGGGATGTCTCCCAATTCGTGGCCGAGGACGACTGCCGTGAGTTTGACGTTGAGTTTGTCCGCCATGGGGCGGCCGGCTCCGAGCAATTCGAAGGTGACATCGCGAATCTTTCCGTTGTGGAGTTCCGCAATGACCCAGATGCCGCGCCATTCGTCAAAGGAGGCCACGGCTTCTGCGGGCTTCAGGACAACGGAATCGTAGCGGCTCATTGCACAGCCCCCAGTTCCACGAGGGCATCCAACGCTTCTGCGCCGTTTGCGACCTTGTTGCAGTCTCGTTCGTCACCGCTGCTGATGTCCACCTTGCCAACCACGGTGGGGCTACCTTTGAGGCCAACCCAGCTTGGGTCCTTGATTTCGTCAAGGTCTGCGAGGCTCCAGACGGTGAGGTCTGCAAAGTGGCCGCGAAGCTTGCCGTTGAGGTTGCCGAGGCGTGGGGTGTTGATGCTGAGTTCGCACGTGATGCATGCGGGGAGGGGGATGCGGAGCACTTCGTGCCCGCCGCCAATGCTGCGGAGGGCCTTCACGGTCTCCGTGGTGGGTTCCCATTCCATGGCGTGGATGTACGTGGCTTGTTCGGTTTCCAGGTGCGCTGCGACGCCGGGTCCAACTTGGCCGGTGCTTGCGTCCGTGGTTTCTTCCCCAAAGAGGATGATGTCCACGTCGCCGAATTGTTTGCTGATTTTCTTGATGCCCGCGGCGAGGGTGAGGCCGGTGGGGTAGGTATCTGCGCCGGCAAATCCGCGATCCGTGATGAGGACGCCGTTGTCGGCGCCGCGGCTGATGCATTCACGTAGCATGACGTCGAAGAACGGGGGCCCCATGGTGACGACGGTCACTTGCGCGTTGAATTGGTCCTTTAGCTTGAGCGCTTCTTCGAAGGCGTTCTCGTCTGGTGGGTTGATGATGTTCTTGACTTGGCTGCGGTCCAGGGTTTTCTTGACGGGGTCAATGGTCAAGTCACTGGAATCGGGCGTCATTTTCATGCAGACGGCCACGTGGAGGGGGCGTCCGAGGCTTTTGATGTTCATCTTGATCACCCGTACTTGTAGTTCACACCGTAGTTGCCACGGGGGTGGTGCCAGACCACGCTTCCGGGGGTGCAGACGATGTCGCAGGTTCCGCATTCCACGCAGTCTTCGTACGTGAATTGCATTCGGTCTTTCACGAAGGCAAAGCATTCGGCGGGGCAGCCGTTCATGCACATGTGGTGGGTGCACGTGTCGCAGATGTCCGGGTCCACGGTGATGTGGGCGTGTTCGTGGGCATCCGTGACGAATTTGGTGGTTCCGAGGCGTGCTTTGACGTTCATAGGTTGGCTCCCATGATCATGGCGTCTTTGGCTGCGTCGCCTTTCTTGAGGCCGACGGCGGCCATGGCGCCAAAGAGGTGTTGTTTCATTTTCTTCTTCTTGCCTTCTGCGCTGAGGATGCTGCGGAAGATTTCGGCGAAGAAGTCTGGGTAGGTGCTGAACATGCGGGGGTTCCAGAGGGCCTTGCTGACGGTTTTGAACCGCTTGAAGTCGCCGAGGATGCCGTCTTGTTCGAGGAGTTTTTCGTAGGCGTGGAGGGTCACGGCGCTGAAGTCGCCTTTCTTGACGGCCACTTCCACGGCGTCCGCGGCGCAGATGCCGCTGCGGATGGCGTAGTTCATGCCTTGGATGACGATGCCGTTGCTGAAGCAGAATCCGGCCGCGTCGCCGACGACCATGACGCCGTCGCGGTACAGTTCCGCGAAGCTTTCGTAGCCGCCTTCTGGGACCAGGTGGGCGCCGTATTCCACGATTTCGCCGCCTTTGACGAGGTTGGCGATGTAGGGTTGGGCGCGGAATTCTTCAATGATTTCGTGCGTGGTTTTGTTGGTGCCTTCGAGGGTTTCCAGGTTGACCACGACGCCGAGGCTGAGGGTGTCTTTGTTGGTGTAGAGGAAGCCTCCGGCCATGATGCCGTCGTCGCGACCGATGACGAATTCGCCGGCCATGCCGCCGGTTTCGCCGATGCCGAAGCGGTCTTCCATGACGGCTTTGTCGAGTTTGATGACTTCTTTGACGCCGAGGGCGTAGTGGTGGGCGTCCAGTTTGGTTTGCCCGTTGCGGAGGTCGCCTTGGAGGGTGAGGCGGCTATTGGCGCCGTCTGCGATGATGACCACGTCGGCGTAGGTGATTTCGCCGCCGCTTTTGACGCCGCGGATGGTGCCGTTGTCGTCGTAGACGCCTTCTACGTTGACGCCGGTGACGACGATGGCACCTGCTTTTTGGGCTTCGGCCATGAGCCATTTGTCGAGACGTCCACGGAGGACTGCGTAGCCGACGGTGTCGGTTTTGAGGCTTTCATCGTGGTAGTCGGCAACGAATGCGGTTTCGGCTCCGAGGAAGCCGATTTTTTTGTTGCTGACGGGGCGTTC
>JBMZMP010000020.1:0-14992 GCA_049619235.1 Thermoplasmatota archaeon | reverse complement strand
CGTTCCGACTGGAAAATTTGACGTTCGAGAATGGCCGTTTCCACGCGGACATGTCGGGGGATGTGGAGGCGGCTCGTTTGGACAATGACGTGGTGTCTGCGGATGCTCTGGGCTGGGCGACGGCTGGCGCCGTGGGAACCGCGGCGGTGGCCGTGGTTTTGTGGAAGTTGGCCGGCAGTGGTTTGATTGCGGGCTTTACGCGATTGTCCATGGAGGAGGCGCTTGAGCACCCGAAGCGGCAGCACGTGTTTGGTTACATCGTGGATCATCCCGGGGCCACGTTCCGAGAGGTGGTCCGAGAAACTGGCTTCGCGACTGGGACGACCCGCCATCATCTGACGATCTTGAAGCGGAGTAACGCAATCATGGAGCAGAAGCATGCGCAAACCCTTCGCTACTTCGAGAACCATGGCCGATACGAGCAGTCCTGGGACACCATTACGTTGCTTCGTGAGGAGCCTCTGGCGCAGTTGCATGGTTGGCTGACGAAGAATCCTCTTTGCAACCAGAAGGCCATTCTGGCTGCGATGATGGAACAGGGTTGGAGTCGATCAACGACCCAGCATCGCCTATCTCGGCTCGTTGATGGGGGACTGGTTTCCATGCGCCCGCAGGGTCGCATGAACTTGTACCAGGCCCACCCACAAGTGCAGCGGAGCTAGTGCTGCAACTTTTCCTTTAACCCCTTGATCTCCCGAATTTCACTTGGGTCCACATTTCGAAGGATTGCGGTGTAGAAACTCACGTAGTCCAAGAATTGGATGGCGCGTGCTTGCTCCACGACGTGTTCTTCGAAGGTTTGGATGTGCCCGAATTGTTTGTGGTACCAAGGAACGCCCCACTCGGTGTAGCGGCTTTCCATGTGCTCGAGACGTTTTGCAATTTGCGGATTTTGGTTGGCGTGGCTCAATGCGAGCGCCGTGAAGAATCGCCGGTTGGGGTCGTCGCCCCAGCCGGTGAGGTCGTTGTGGTTGCATTCGGGGACCAAGTCCACGTCGGCAATTTTCTTGGCGTTTTCGTTGAGCATGCCGCGGAAGTGGAGGCCGACGCCGTAGAATGCTGGGGTGGCGTAGATTTGCGGGATTTTTTCGAAGAGTTGCCGGGCGAGTTGTTTGGCTTCGTTTTCTGCTTCGGGAACGTCCGGTCCGCATGCGCGGTCGACGGCTTCAACGGCTTCGATGCTACGGTTGATTGGGATGCGCGCGTTGAGAATCTTGCTACTTTCGAGGAAGCCGAGGACGCTGAACCAGGTGTATCCAAACGCGGCACGGGGTTGGTACCCTTTTGGTTGGGGGACGTTTTCCCCGTACTCGGTGATGCTCCCCCCGGTTGCGAAGGTGGTGATGGGGACGTTTCGATCGAATGCGGCTTTGGTGACGGAGAGGGTTTCCTCTGTTTCGCCGCTGTAGCTGATTGCGAGGCAGTGCCAGTGCTGGGTCACGTGGTGCGGGATTTGGTAGTGCTTGACGATGCTAAACGGCGTGTCGATTGCACGCGTACACGCGTCTTTTACCAAGGCGCTGACAACGCCACTGAATCCCATGCCGGCAAACAGGAGTCCTTTTGCTTCGATGTGGCGGCCGCTGCGGCTGCCTGCTTCGTACCCATTTTGAATCAGTTTGGATTTTTCCTGGATGGCTTCCAGGAACCCTTCTTGGTCCACTGCGAATTGGGTGCGGTCGAGTTCCATGCCGTTGCAGTTGTTTGGGAGTATAGGGGCTTTGTCTATGCCTCTTCCTCGGCGGCCCAGGCGATTTGGCGTGGGGGTTCGACGGGGATGAGTTTCTCCATGGTGGTGCGGGTGTACCGGTAGGTTCCGTAGGCCGTTGCAAAGAGGACAGTGCCAATGAAACTCAGCCCTTCAAGGATGAATGCAATTCTGTATTGGATGTCACCGTATTGGAGGACGTATTGGTCACCGCTGGCTACCTGCAGGTTGAAGTAAATCAGGGCGAGGATGAAGGGAATGACGGCGATGCTTCCGAGGCTCCAAAGGATGACTTCGAGGCCAGTGCCTTTTGCAGACCCGAGAAGGCCGCCGACGAGCAAGGCCAGCCCAACGAGGAGCCCGAGAAGGCTGTAGTACCAAGTGTTGTAGCAGGTTTCTCCGGATTGGATTTGGCTGCTTGCACAGGCGCTGGTTTCGGGCCGGATGATGCCGAAGTACAGCCATTCGATGATGCTCCAGGTGAGGAGGATGCCTCCGGCAATGGCCAAGGGTAGACGCCAATTCATGCCGGAGAATCAGCCTTTGATTATTTAAGGGTCCATCCACGGCAGGATGTCAAAGAGTGCTTCCTTTCCCTCCAGGGTCATGGCCTCGCCAAAGATGAGGGGTTTGTACCAGGTGAATCCGGCGACAATGAAGGCGCCAAGAACGAGTACGGCCATGCGTTGCCACACGTTGTCACTGGCCCACATGCGCGTGAACATGTGGGCGATGCTGAGCGCAAAGAGGGGGCTTAGGACAACGGCGTAGAAGATGAAAGTGGCGCGGCTGATGAACAAGAACACCGCAAACGTCGCCAATGGCAGGAGGCCAATCGCGAGGCTGAGCTTGTCTTTGTAACGGGCGAGAGCGTAGCCAATGGAGCCAATGCCAGTCCACATGATAAAGGGGTTCGCGATGGCGTAGATGTACCATTCCATGTTTGGATCGCCTCCAACGCGATGCTGTGTGTAGTACCAAACCGGTTTGGCAACAATGAGCCAACTCCAAGGTCCGCTTGCATCTGCGTGGGGGGCTTCTCCGGCCGTGCCCCATGCGACGCTGACTGCGAGCACTTTGACCCAATGTGAAATCGCTCCAAACAGACCCATGTCGGGAATCCAGAGAATCCACCAGGGGATGTAGGTGAGTGCTAGGATGCCGATTGGGACCAGGGCGAAGGTGAGCAGGCTCAAGTCGAAGCGGCGACGGGTCAGTTCCCCTGCCCGGTACAGCAGTACCAGGTGCAGGAACAGTAGGGGCGGCCCGGCGAATGCGGCCGTGTATTTGCTGGCGAACCCGAGACTCAATAGGATGATGGTTGCCCAGGTTCCTTTCCACGAAGCAAAGGTTGCGGCGTACAATGCAAGTGCGAGGAAGGCTGCGGCGTACGGGTCTAGAATTGCAACCCGTGCTTGGCCAAGGTACAGCAGGTCGAAGCTCATGACGCCGGCTGCGATGGTTGCGGGCACGGGCCCTCCAAGGAGCCTGCCTGCTGCGAGGCCCACGAAAACTACGCCCGCGAGGCTCAGCAGGGCCGCAGGGAGCCTCCAGCTGACACGATTCGCGTCATCTTGGTCCTTGAGGAACGCTTTGTAGTGCCGGTTGTCGTCGCTGCGACACCCTTCGAAACCCCCGTCATCTCCAGCAATCTTGGTGCTGAGGCTGATGATCAGTTTTGCAAGCGGCGGGTGTTCGTAGTTGACCGGCCTTGGATAGAGGTCGTCGTTTTCATCCCAGCACGGATCAGTCCATGTGCCGTCGTGAAACTGTTTGGCGGCGGTGACGTAGTAGGATTCGTCCCACTGCATGCCCACGCGGTTGAGATCCGTGAGGAGACTGCTCGCCGCAAACAGGCACACGAGGACAAAGGGAATCCACCGCTTCACGAGGCGGCGAGTTTTCCTTGGTATTTGGTTTGATTGAAAAGTAGAGGAAGGAGGGGAAAAGGGGTGTTTGCGCTCAGCTTACAAGCGGCGGCGCACGAGGACCAGAGCGGCACCGAGGGCTGCCACGAGGGCGACCAGTTCGAAGCCGGGGGTCTTGGTGCTTTCGCTGCTGCTACCGCTGGTGCTGCCACCGGAGCTGCTGCCACCGGAGCTGCTGCCACCGGAGCTGCTGCCACCGGAGCTGCTGGAGCTGCTGCTGGAGCTGCTGCTACCGCTGTTTCCGGAACCACTGTTGGGTTGGTGGTCGGCGTCAACGTCAACGATGAAGCGGAGAGCATCGATTTGTGGGAAGTCGTTTCCACCGTTGAAGAGGTAGAGTTCGTCTCCGGTGCTCCAGAAGTCGTTGTCATCCGCGTCGAACCAGCCGAAAGCTGCAGAGTCAACTACAACAACAGTTGTGGGCGTTGCGGTGTCGAAGAGATCGTAGTCATCGTCGCCGATTTGGACCTTGCTTCCAGCTTCATAGCCAGGGAACGCAGTCAAGCGAATGTCGTAGCGGTCGATACCATCTGCAGCGGCAAAGCTGAGGTAGTAGTAGTCTTCGTCTTCGTCCACGTAGTGTTCGAATTCCATGACGCCGGCAATGGTGTTGTCAGCTTGACCAACGGCAGCGCAGACACCATCAACACAGGTGAGATCGCTGGTTGGGTAGTCGAGTTCTACGCCGCCAGCTAGGATGGCTTCACCGGTTTGGATGTTGATGTCCCCAATCTGCAAGTCCAGGTCGTTGTCTTCCCATTCGAGCAAGCGAAGGAAGTATTGGTCGTCGCCTGCCAGGTCGTCGTCTCCTTCGTACTTGATGATGCTGTAGCCTGCTTCAGGTTCGGCAGGCGTGACTGTTGCTCCACCAGTGTCTGCGCTTGGGAGGGTTCCCAGTTGCTTGACGAAGTCGTCATCTTCGATGTCAACATCGCTTCCGAAGACGCCACCGAAAAGGCGAATGTCGTCAACTTCGGGGAAGTTGCCTTGGAGGGTCGTGTCAAGTTCGAAGACGGTTGCCAGGTTGTCGTGGATTCCATCGTTGTTGGCGTCGAAACCATCGGCAGCGGCTAGACAGTCACCGGATCCGAGGGCTTCGGTACAAACGTAGCTAACTGCAGCGCTCTTGATGACATTGTCACTGATGTACAATAGGTCGTCGCCGCCGAATTCGTTGTTGTCATCAGCGTCGAACCAGCTCAAAAGGTATTCATCCGCGCCTGCATCGAGGCCGGCAAGAAGTGCGTATCCAGAGGTAAATCCGGATCCAAGACCGTGGATGTCTGCGTCATCGTCACCAATTTGGACCTTACTTCCAGCGTCGCCGCCGATGTTACTTTCGAGGCGAATGTCAAAGCGAGTGAGAGTTCCAGATCCGTCTGCGTCGAAGTACCAGTAGGTCTTGTCTTCTCCACCGTCCTTGATCAGACCGACACCGAAAGTTCCGGTAACGTCAGTGAGGTCGCTGGTGGGGTAAGCAAGTTCAGTTGCGCCGACAAGTTCACCGGTGAGCAAGTTGATGTCGCCAGTTTGCAAGTCGAGGTCAACGTCTTCTTGGTCCGCGAGGCGGAGGAAGTAAACGTCATCGCCTGCGAGATCGTCGTCGCCATCGTACTTGATGACCTTTACGTCGGCCAATTCGTTGGCTTCGAGCGTGTCGATGCTTTCGAGTTGAACGATGAAGTCATCGTCAGTGCTCATGACGAGGGTGCCGTAGGCTCCTCCAACAAAGCGGACGTCATCAATGGTTGGGAATTGTCCAGCGGCTTGTGTGAAGTAAAGCACATCCCCGTCGGTGAAGAATTCACTGTTGTCTGCGTCGAAGAATTTGAATGAATCGCGGCTCATCTTGTCTGCTGCGAAAACAACTTCTCCACCGAGAACATCAACGTCTGCACCGGCGAAGATGTCATAGTCATCGTCGCCGATTTGGACCTTGCTTCCAGCTTCATAGCCAGGGAACGCAGTCAAGCGAATGTCGAAGCGTTCAATGCCGGTTTGGGTAGCATCGAAAATCAAGTAGTAGTAGGTTTCGTCTTCATCTTCGAGTGCTACAATGAATGCGTTTCCGTCAACGGATCCGGCACCATCCATGGCACTGGTAGTAAGGGTGACATCGAATAGGATGTCCGTTAGGTCAGCGGTTGGGTAGTCAAGGGCAGCGTCGCCAGCCTTTACCAATTCGCCGGTTTGGATGTTGATATCGTCGATTTGAACATCCAAATCATTGTCTTCGCTTTCTTGCAGGCGAAGGAAGTATTCATCGTCTCCAGCTAGGTCGTCATCGCCTTCATATTTGTAGAGGCGGAAACCAGCTTCATTCACATCTGCGTAGAGGTCATCGTTGGTTTCAACGACGAAGTCTGCATCCGTAATTTGCACTTTGGTTCCGTACTCGGCAACAGCAAAGGTGCTGGCAGCGAGCAAGGCAACAAGCGCAAATGCGGTCATTTTCTTGTTCATGTTTGTTTTCTCCTTGTTTTGGAGAATCCGATCCAGATGCACCGGGCCATCACCGATGGCGACGGCACAGCTTGCCAGTGTTGCGCAAATGCGCAGCAATAGCGTGGCTCGGACTCAATTGCGAATCAGATTGAGGTCCTATATAAGACGTTCAGTTCAGGAGGGGCCCAGAAGAGAAACGATTCAATTGTCGAATGAAATCCAAGGCAAAATTTCTTGCAATGCATCCAAATCGGCGTCGGTTGCGTCGCCCAATAGGAATGCCCAGAAGCGAATGACATACACAAGCGCAAACGCGAACACGCCCACGTACAGCGCAGCTCGGAACGCGCGGCTGTCCTCTGTGAGCGCTTGGATGCCCCCCAAGAGATGCATGATCAGTGCTGGCAAGGCAACCGGGAGCAGGATGGCATTCCATAGGATGCGGCCGTGGACGCGCGGGATGCGGTTTTGCAGACGGAATTGGATGCGGCCAGGGTGCCGGGCCATGCGGAATTGGCTGGTGACCACGAGCAATCCGCCCAGGACCCCCGCAACTGCGGCAATTGCGCCCGTGTACCAGATGGCCGGGTTGTGGATGTGGACGGTGCCAGGCCCGGGGATGTACGCGCCGGCTTGGATGATGCCCCAATGGAACGACGAGAACAATCCAGTGAGACCAGGTAAGGTTTGCCAGAATGCGGCGTGGACGTGTTTTCGGGTTGCGTAAATGTGACCGCGGGCGACAAGCATTGCAAACAAGCCAATGGCGAGGATGATGCTGGTACGGTTTTCGAGCCCATACAACGCCAATGGGAGCGGGATGAACCAATGCAGTTTGGTGTTGGGTTGGAGGGCGAGCATCACGGCGATGCCGGAGAAGAGCAGTTCCCATGCAAGGGGTTGCACGAGGTGTGATTGTACGAGGAAGCCCGTGTCGAGTGCGAGGAGCCCCATGGTTGCAAAGCCGATGCTGTTGCTGTGGTACAGCCGCCGCGCAACAAGGCCCCAAGCAGAGACCGCAAAGCCGCCAGCGACGGCGGTGAGTACGCGACCCACCTCCAATGAGAGCTGTTGCAACAAGGTGCCCAT
Source organism: Thermoplasmatota archaeon (assembly GCA_049619235.1). Taxonomy (GTDB): domain Archaea; phylum Thermoplasmatota; class E2; order JACPAO01; family JAHFTW01; genus JBMZMP01. Next base: position 7,822 of record JBMZMP010000020.1, on the reverse strand, counting down.
GAATGAATCATACTCGTTTTCGGAGGGCAGCGGCCCATCGTGTATGAGCCCAAGCGCCACGAGGGCCCCGGCGACGATGACGCCCACTGCCAAGTATGCAGCCAGGATGGGTCCGTGGCCCGGCTCCATTCGCTCGCGGGCGATCCACGTGGACGGTTGTCCGGTGCGTTCATCGGTGCGCACCTGTGGATTCATACCACTTCCACCGGCGCATCGTCTTTGAAGATTGTCACATGATTCAAACCAAGTTTCCTCGCGCGCGTGAGGCGGCGCCGGTCGAGGGGGTTTTCCGTGTTTTGCCGACAAATGGTTAAACCCAGGCCAATTTTTACGCAAGCTTTAAGTTGAGAACCTTCAATGGAAAATCAGAATCGGTGCTTGGGAGGGCATCTTACAACCTGGGAGATTTTTCATGGCTGAAGAAAAGAAAAAGGAAAAAGTCGAAGAAATCGACACATGTCCAGAATGTGGTTCCAACCACATCGAAAACGATTACGAACGCGGCGAAATGGTCTGCCAGACCTGTGGCCTCGTTCTTGACGACGCATTCATTGACCAAGGCCCCGAATGGCGCGCCTTCGACTCCGAACAACGCGAAAAACGCGCCCGCGTGGGTGCCCCAATGACGTACACGATCCACGACAAGGGTCTGTCCACCATGATTGGCTGGAAGAACAAGGACTCCTACGGGAAGTCCATTCCAACCCGCAACCGTGCGCAACTGTACCGTCTCCGCAAGTGGCAACGCCGCATTCGTGTCAGCAACGCCACTGAACGCAACTTGGCCTTCGCCCTCAGTGAATTGGACCGCATGGCATCCGGAATGGGTTTGCCCCGCAACGTCCGTGAAACCGCAGCCATGGTGTACCGCCGTGCCGTGACCAAGAACCTGATTCGCGGACGCAGCATCGAAGGCGTCGCAGCCGCAGCCCTCTACGCTGCCTGCCGCCAATGCGACGTGCCCCGCACCTTGGATGAAATTGCAGATGCAAGTCGTGTTTCCCGCAAGGAAATTGGCCGCACCTACCGGTTCATCGCTCGCGAACTCAAGTTGAAGCTGATGCCAACGGCTCCGCAAGACTACATCCCCCGTTTCTGCAGCGAACTCAAGCTCAGCGGTGATGTGCAAGCGAAGACCATCGACATCCTCAAGCAAGCCGCCGACCGCGAGCTCACCTCCGGCCGCGGGCCAACCGGTGTCGCAGCCGCAGCCATCTACATTGCCAGCATCCTCAGCGGCGAACGCCGCACCCAACGGGAAGTGGCAGAAGTGGCCGGTGTCACGGAAGTGACCATCCGCAACCGGTACAAGGAACTGGCAGAGCGTCTCGATATCAATATCGTCCTGTAATTCCTCAGCACGAACTGACCTTTGCCCCTCATCCCCTCCTTTTTATCCCCAGACAACCATAGGCTGTGCCATGAAGACTTACTTGAAGACCGTCTTCAATTCCAGCGGCCAGAAACCAAGCGCCATCCATGACGCGTTGGCCGGAATTGGATTCAGCCCCATGCACGGAGCCCACGATTTCGTGTACGAATGGCCAAGCGAGGCCAGCGTGGAGGAAATTCTTGGATTTGGCGACCAAGTGCATGAAGCCCTCCATGGAACAGGGGTTTTGTTCGAAATGGAAACCGTTTGACCAAACGTTTCACTTTAGTAAAGAAACCACATACTTCCCGTTAGGGCACTATGCGCGACCGAATGCCGAAGCTGGGAATTACAGGACTTCCGAACGTGGGGAAGACGGCGACGCTTGCCGCCATTTGCACGAAACTGGAGAGGGACGACTTCTTGGTCGGCGGCATGATCACGCGCGCCTACCGCCCGGATCCGGCAGGTGAACGCATCGGGTTTTACGTGGAAGACTGGGACACGGGCGTGAAGGAGGTGTTTAGCAGCAAGGAGTTTGCAAACCGCCCCGGCGCCGAACGCAACAAGACCGAGACGGATGACGGCGTGTATTACGTGGACACGGAGCCGTTGGACCGCATCGGCGTCCAAGCCATTCGCAACAGCATTGCGGATGAAGAAATTGACATCATCATCATTGACGAGGTTGGCAAAATGGAGATGCATTCGGAGGAATTCAACAAGGCCGTCAAGGAGGCCCTGGATTGCCCCAAACCAGTCATCATGACGCTTCACAAGAAGTCCCGAAACCCCCTTTTGCAAGATTTGCGCCGTCGCGACGACGTTCGCATTCTCGAAGTGACGGCAGTGAACAAGAACCTCTTGCCGTACAAGATTGAGAAGGTCCTGAAGGACCATTTGCAAACCAGTTACTACTGATGCTTGAAGGCGCCACCCATTTGCGGCCACCAGAGGGCTTGCCCCACAACGGCCCTGGCACCATTGGCGATGCGCCTTTTTTCAATCCCGCCATGGCCTTGAACCGTGATTTGTCGGTGTTGGCGGTGGAAGCGTACGCGAAGGCCCGTGGCCGTGGCGTTGATTTCGCGGATGTGCTTGCGGGCACGGGTGCGCGCTCGGTTCGCATTGCGAACGAGGTGGCTGCGGATGTGCAAGTGATTGCCAACGATGCCCATGCCTCTGCGTGTGACGCGGTTCGAGAAACCGCTGCTCGAAACCACGTGGAAGTGGAGGTTTCGAACCAAAACGCGCACGCGTTTTTGGCGGAGCGCCGTTTCGACTTGGTGGACATTGACCCATTCGGGTCCCCCATGCCTTTCGTGGATGCGGCGCTGAATGCAACCCGCCACAACGGATTGTTGTTCTTGACCGCCACGGACACGGCGGCCCTTTCTGGGACGTTCAAGAAGGCGTGTCGCCGCAGGTACGGGGCGGAGCCATTCCATGGTGCACCATGGCGGGCAGAGGCGGGGTTGCGGATTTTGGCGGCTTGCGGGGTTCGCTCTGCGGGCCGACACGATCGTGCCGCAACGCCCATTATGTGCGTGAGTCATCAGCACTGGATGCGCGTGGTGTTTCGAGTGCAGGATGGCCGCAGTCGTGCGGATGCTTTGACGAAGCAAATTGCCGGTTTGCAGGTGGACGAACGCGGTGCCGCGGTTCGCGGTGCCGAGGCTGGCCCCTTCTATTGGGGCCCGTTGCATGAACAGAAATTCATAGATGAAATTGTGGCTGCGGCAGACCGAAAAGAAATGCAACAAGACCGCACCAAGCTCTTCCAACGGGAAGCCGCCGGCGCCCCATTCTGGGTGCCCATGGAGCACTTGGCAAACCGGTTCGGCACCGACATGAAACGCCGCGACCCCTTCATGGCACAACTTCCCGACGCAGCACCCACCCACATGGAACACCGCGGCGTTCGGACCAACGCCACCATGGGTGAATTGCAAGCCGCGTGGGATGCGGCATGATTCGCTGGATCCCCCTCCTTCTCATTCCGCTCCTGGTGGGCCCCGGCCCCGTCGAGACCTGGATTTTGACCGCCGAGACGGACCAAACCACGCTCCCCGAACTTGGATTCACCATTTTCCAAGCCACCAAGGACGATGCGGAAAGCCTGCAAGCGGAATTCGGCGGCAAATTGTACCGGTCCGAAGTGCTCCCACTCCACTTGGACGGCTCCGTTCCAGCCATCAATGCAGACTACGGCCAAGAGCGGACCGGCAACCAAAGGGACGGCCCCACAGTGTTGGTCATTGACACAGGCGTGGACGCATTGCACCCAGATTTCCAGGACGGCAACTTGGCGGCAAGCGTCGGCGTGGAACGTCCAAATGGCCTAGTGGGCGAGGTCATTGAGGCACTCACAGACAGCTCGGGCCATGGAACCCACCTCGCAAGCATCGTCGCCGGCACCGGGACTGGCGTCCTTGGGAACGGCGAGTACGCCGGGGTGTACGCCAATGGGCGCGTGGCCAGTTTCAAGGCATCGTCCCTCAGCGACCCGGAAGCGGTGGACAGCATCGCGGCCATTGCGGGCATCGAATGGGCCATCGCAAACCGCGACCTGTACGACATTCGCGTCATCGTCAACAGCTGGGGCCTTGCAGAGCCGTTTGACCCAGATCACCCCATCAACCAAGCCACCCTCGCCGCGTACCAAGCAGGCATCGTGGTGGTGTTCAGCGCAGGCAACGACGGCGACAAACCCAACCAGCTGAACCGCCACTGCGTCGCTCCCTGGGTGCTCTGCGTCGCTGCGGCCTCCAACGATGGCCGACACGAAGGATACAGTTCCACCGGGAGTCCATTCCCAAGTTACAATCACCCCGACCTCTCCGCTCCAGGCTCGTTCATCCGAGCCGCAAAACCGGTCTTGGACCTGCGGGCAACCGTCCTGCAAGGCGTAAATGAGGCCGTGTACATCGACCGGTCCGGCACTTCCATGGCAGCTCCACACGTGGGTGCTGCAGCTGCCTTGCTTGCGGCCAGCAACAGCCGGTTGTCCCCAGATCAAATCATGGACTTGTTGGTCGAAACCACCCGGCCCATGTCCGTGAATCTGAGTGTCGGCGGTTCCGGCTTCCTCGACGTGGAGGAGGCATTCAAGGCGTCAGCGTCGGTGCTTGGAAACAGAGCCGCGTTCCTTCAAGGCGACACGAAGTACGACGACAGCCTCGCCGTGGACGCAACGCAAGGAGCAACCGGTGTTGGGACCGGCGTGGACCCCCAGGACCTCACCCTGGTTTGGCTCGTGGTTGGGGCCGTTGGGGCATTGATTCTGGTGGCCGCGGTGGCCATCATTCTTCTTCTTCGTCGGTGACCGGGCGGTAGCCGCGGCCGATGAGGTAGATTTCGCTGCTGGCCTTGCGGCTGGCAGGGGGGTGGAATTGCATCACTTTGGCAAAATGTTCCCGCAGCTCGTCGCGGAACTCTTGGTAATCGGCGCCCTCGAACACCTTGCAGCAGAAATGGCCGCCGCGGCGCAAGTGGGTGAGCGCGAACCGAAGGGCCATGCCGGCGAGGTGGATGGATCGGGTTTGGTCCAGGTCGTAATTGCCGCTCATGTCCGGAGCCATGTCGCTGATGACCGCGTCCACGGTCTCTTTGCCGTTTTCAAGCAGTGCTTCATGGAGCCGTTCGTGCGTGTCGCGGCGGGTGAAATCCCCCTGCAGTTGGATGCTTCCGGGGATGGGGACCACGCGGCGTAGGTCCACGCCGATGACGAGTCCATCTTCTCCGACCATTTCAACGAGCACTTGGCTCCAGCCGCCGGGGGCGCTGCCCAAGTCAATGGCGGTGCTGCCTTTGCGAATCAATCGGTACTTCTTGTCCAATTGCTTCAATTTGTACGCGGAGCGCGCTCGGTACCCTTCCTTTTTTGCTTCCTTGAAGTAGAAGTCATTGAGGCGTTCGTTGTACCAACGCGTTCTCGACATGAACTTTCCAGTTCGCCCCGATATAAGGGGTTAGAGGGTGATGCGTTGGAATTCCCGCAGCCAGAGCGTGCCGCCAACGGTTTCCAAGCCGACGGTTTCGAGGCCCCAGTTTTCGGCGAATGGACTGGTCGCGATGACGCCGCCAAATTGTGCCGTGGCAGGGCAGGGGCCTTCGTCGCTGTAGCCGTGGGCGCCTTGGCCGGCAAGTGCGATGTTTCCAACGCTCTCCAGGGGGCCGACAGCGATGGAGTAGGCGCCCGCGGTGCATCCATACCCGATTTGCAGGAAGACGTCGGCGTCCTCGGCGTTCATTTGGAACACCTTGACGCTTGGGCCGGGTGCGAACACTTCCACGGCTTCGCTTTCTACGCGAATGGCTTCCCCGCTCCAGCCTTGTTGGGCACTGACGAGGTCCATGCGGAATTGTTCGGTTCCGGCGCCGTCGGTGAAGGAAATCCAGTCGAAGAAGCGAGTGGAGTTGCTGTATTGGTACTGGTTCACGAGGTTGCCGTCTTTGCTGGCGATGACGTGGAATCGGTCGTTGCCGATGTCGTGCGCGACGATGTCCAGGATTTCCCCGTCCCACATGGCGTTCCAGGTTTTGTTGGCGTGGAGGGGGAAGTCGAAGAATTGCACGAGGCTCGTGCCTTGCTTCCCGGTGAGGTCCTCTTTGCCGATGGGGCCGATGTAGCTGATGTCAAATTGGTCGTCGAAGAAGGCGAGGTTGGTGTCGTTGGTGTCTAGGGTGTACGATCCGCCTTCGGTGGAGGTGACGATGAGTTTGATGAGGCCGCCGCCACTGGTTTGGTATTCCCACATGTCGCCAACATTCCAAATGGGGACATCCACTTGGTGTTCGAAGGTCTCGGTTTCCGTTCCGGGGTCTGGTGCTTCGGTTTTGTCTGCGCATCCGGCGAGTGCCAGCACGAGGAACAACAGGGGAATCCACTTCATGGACCAATTGAATTGGTGTTGTTATTTGACCTCTCAGGCGTGCCTGTCGAAACCGCCTAGACAGCCATCGAAGCGCGGTGGTCTTTGGAACAGGCGAGGGGAATGAAAAGTGAGCCAATGCAAGACGGAGGCTCCGAACAGAACAGAAAAGCAGCGAGGAAATAGATGATCGGAAGGGTCAAGAGAAAGGAAAAAGGGAAAAGGGTCGGAATTCGCTTAGGCTTGTGGCCCGGTGGGTCGGCTTTCCACGGAATCGTCGTAGTAGAGCGGTTGCTCTGCGTCGCCGAAGTCGTTGTGCGCCACGTACCATTTCGCGTCGGATGCAAGGTCATGGGCCAGGACGCCGTAGTGGAATCCACTCATGCTGTTGCCCGTGATGACCATGTTTGCATCGTGGATCCGGCTCAAGGTGATGCCCGCAGCTTGCACCGGGGCTTCCTCGAACAGGCCCAGGAGGCTGCTGTCTCGTTCGAAAGGCTCGAAGGTGATCGTGTTGCCCCTTAGGCTCAATTCCATTTCCTTTGCCGTGTTCACGTAGATGCCCGTGTCCAACCGGAGGCCCATGGAGAAGAACGGCAGGCCGAGCAGGTACTCGGGGTCCCGTTCCTTCAGGTTCACGGTGTTGTCGTCGATGGTCAACCAGCCGTCGTTGCGGGTGTAGTGGTTGCGGTCGTCGGCGTTGAAGATGTCCACCCAGATTTGGCCGCCTTGTACTTCGTTTCCAGTGATTTGGATGTCCGTGTGGTGCTTGTGGTCCAATTCGAGGGTTTCTTCTTGTTCGCTGTTGGCGAGGCGATCGTCGCCGGCGTGGTTCTGGTCGTCGTAGCGCAGTCCGTATCCTTCTTCGTCAATGATCTTGTTGTCGTAGAAGCGGACGCTGGTCCAGCGGTCCGTGTGGTCGTGCTTCATGCCTTTGCCGTCCATGTCGCCGTGGTAGTGGCTGTGGGGGGCAAAGAATCCGGTGCCGTGGTGGTGGCCGTGCAGGTCCAAGTCCACGCTGCCGTAGAAGGTGTTGTGGTGAATGAGGCCTTGGTTGAAGCCATCCACGTTGGCAACGCGTGGATCTTCGGCAAACAGCCATGGGACAGTTTCTGCGACGGGGTCGAAGATGTCCCGTTCGGTGAAGGGGCCAACAATGTTGTCCCGGAATTCGCCGTCGTAGTGGCGCAGTTGGCCCACGTAGGCAATCTTGTTGAGTTCCAGCAATCCGCCGGTGGCGTAGCCGGTCCGGCGAATGTTTTCGTTCACCCGCAGGTCGCGAATGAAGTTGTGGTGAACATGTGTGCATTGGCCGTTCCAGTTCAGGGAGAGTTGGCCGCCGACGTAGTTTTCCCGCACAATGAAACATGCGTCGGTGTCTTGGATGTACAAGTCGCCAGTGACGTAGTAGCCACTGATGATGTAGGGATCGTCGAGGGTTCCATTGCCGCTTCGTACGCCGTTAGCGGGGGTGAAATCCTCGTCGGATGCAATGCGAATGCGACTGACTTGGGTCAGTTGGCTCGCTGTTTGCTCGTATCATACAGTCTTTGTTTTGCGCGAACAAAACACAGTC
>JBMZMP010000019.1:0-15053 GCA_049619235.1 Thermoplasmatota archaeon | reverse complement strand
ACGGCTTCGACTTTCCCCACATGGTCATGGATGGCGCGATCGTCATCGAAGGGCTCCCTCCCGGTGCGCCGTACCTAGCCACCAACGATGCGTACCGCAACGCGTTCGAAGAACGTGCTTCACTCGAATCCCCCGTGCGCATGGAAGTGCACAGCAACGGCACGCACCTCATTGCCAACTTGACCCCAAGCATCCCCTTGGGCGATTCCATTCGGGCCTGGGGCGCGCTCGCGGAAGACAACGTGTTCTACGACGCAGGGCGACTCGGAAACGGTGTCACGAACCACCGCATGACCGTTCGAACCACGGTGGACCTCGGCCTCGTGGACCTCACAACAACGCAAGTCGTCTCCATGCCCCTCCCGGTCCTGGAGGACCCAACGCAGTGGTACGGCGTCATTTGGCTGCAGCAAGAACCGGTGGACGGTGCCCAATTTGATGCCCATGAAGTGGTGCAATCCACCACGCATCCACTCCGACAAACGGAACCCACGGTCCAAGACGAGAAGGGCGTGCTCATGCAGATGTACAGCGCCACTTGGTGCGACACTTGCCTCTTTGGGGACTTGGTGGCAGAAGAGATGCTTGCGGACTATGGCCCATCCACGAAGGAACTGGCCCCCTCCAGTTACCTCGCAAACGTCCCCTGGTTGCCCCTGCTGCTTGTGGCCGCCGCGGGTGCACTCTTCGTGTACTTCTGGCCCATGCGGAGAGCACCATGAACTGGATCTTGTACGCCGCCCTGGCGGCCACCGTCCTCGCCCTTGGCTCGCAAGTCGCGGCCATGCGCGGGCACCAATGGACGCGTTCCCCGTACCTGCACGCAGTCCCGGCGGCCCTTTTGTGGGCCGCGTTCTTGTTTCTCGTCGGCCGCTTCCTCGCAGCGGACGTGACGTACCAATACGTCTTCCTCTACACCTCCTCGCAGATGCCCTGGGAGTACCGGCTCGCCGGCGCTTGGACCGGCCGAGAAGGCAGCCTGCTCTTGTGGACTGCATACATTGCCACGATTTGGGCCGTGCAATCGCTACGCCCCGATACGGGAAAGGATGCCGCAGCCGGCCAATGGACACGGGTCCTCACAGGGGCGTTCCTCGTTGCGTTTCTGGTGGCCCTTGTGCAGCAAGGGTTGTTTGACCGAACGGATCCATTGTTCCTGCAAGGCCGCCCCGGCGGAAACGGCCTGAACCCCACGCTCCTCAACCCGTACATCCTCATCCACCCGCCCATGATGTTCCTCGCGTACGCGTTCACCACCGTGCTCGCGGCAAGCGGCATCGGCCACCTCCTCTCGGGGCACAAGCGGTGGAGTCACGTGCTTGGCGCCATGCGTTGGAACATGGCCCTCTATACGGTGGCCATGGGCCTTGGCGGCGTCTGGGCCTACTACACGCTCGGCTTCGGCGGCTACTGGGCCTGGGACCCCGTGGAAGTGGCGAACTTCCTACCATGGCTCGCCCTCGTCATCGCCTTGCACATGGCTTTGCAACACCGCCGCCGTGGCGACTACAACTTGGCTGGCCCCTTCGTCATGGTGGTGCCTTTCCTCCTCACCCTCTTCTCGGCGCTCAGCACCCGCAGCGGCCTCTGGGTCAGCGTGCACGCATTCACCGACCCCACCAACAGCTTCAACCCAGACGCGGCGGCCCGGTTCCTCACCATCCTCGACGCCGACCCCAGCCTCTACCTCTACGTGGGGCTCATCATGGGCACGTTCCTGCTGGCCCTTGCACTGTGGCACCGCCGCACCAGCATCCAGTGCGGTACCCTGCAACGGCAGGGCCCCTACATTGGCGCGATCCTCGGCGCCCTCGCCTTGACCGCCCTACTGATGCCCCGGCACTTCCTGAGTCTCTGGTTCGAAGCAGGTGGGTTGCTTGGAAGCGTCGGGCTCGGCAGCCTTGGCCTGCTCGTGGGGGCCACGGTGATTGCCGCACTGCCCCTATTGCTTGCCCCGGAAACCGAGAAAGACCCCTTCCGTCTCGGCACCCGCAGTCTTCTCATCCTCGGCGTCATGCTGCTGAGCATCAGCCTCCTCATTGTCCTCATCTTCCACTTCCAAGCGGTCAACGGATGGAACCGTGCATTCTGGGACGCCCGCGTCCCGTGGCTCGTGACCCCAATGGCCGCCGCGCTCATGGTGCTCATGACCTTTGCCAAACACGGCAAACGGCCCGCCGTTGTGTACGCGGCAGCAAGCGTCGCCGTGGCCTTCGCCGCGTACTTGGTAGGTGGCATTGCATGGTACGCCATGCTCCTTGCCCTAGGCGTGCTCGTTGCAGGGCTGGACAAAATGCACCACGTGGGCACGCAAGGATCGAAGCGCGCCCGGGCCGGGCAATGGCTCCTCTGGGTGGCCGCGGTTTTGAACCTCATCTTCTGGCTCAGTCCCCCAACGGACTTGCTCCCTGTGGCGTTGGTTTGGCCCATCCAAGTCCCAATGGGCCTGTTGTCCATTGCAAGCATTTGGTGCGCGCACCAAGTGGGCATGGGCGTCGGCAAAACCTGGCATTACCTGCTCGTCGGTGCCCTTGGGGGATTCTTCGTGGCGCCGGTCCTGGCGTTGGTTGCGTTCCTGCTCCGTGCTGACCTACCTGACAAACGGAGAGTCAAGCGCCGACAAATCGCCGTGTACGGAATCCACTTCATGGTGGCCCTTTTGTTCACGGGGTACGCCGCGAGTACCTACTTCGAATCCGAAATCCGCACCGAATTGCAACTGGGTGAATCAGCGAAACTGGCCGGACAAACCTGGACCTTCGCCGGGGCCGAGTTGGAGCTGGCGGACAACGGACGGGTGGACCAAATTTTGCCCTTGTTTACGAGTGGACACGGAGACATTGATGCCCTCATGTACTGGGAACCCCAAACCGGGTCCTACTTCCCACTCCCTGCCACGCTTCGCGCTCTTACGGCCGACCAATACGTGAACGTGGAATCGGTTTGTTTCGTCGGTGGCGACTGTGTCACCGTGTTCGAAAGCCGCTTCCCGGCGACGCCGCAGGAAGTGGAATCGGTCACGTTCGTGATCCGCAACCTGCCCTTCGTGAACCTCGTGTGGGCGAGCCTTGGACTCAGCGCATTGTACCTCGGAATGATTGCCAAACTGGGGAAAAGCACATGAACCACATCCGGGGAATGGTGAAACAACCATGACCGCCCTGCCTCGCGTCGTTCTTCTGTTGCTCCTCGCGGTCCTCGTGCCCCTCGGGCACGCAGCGGAACCCACGGACGCGGCGGCACTATGGAACGCCGAGCACGGAACCGATTTGGTGGCGGCACTCACGTTCCCCGAACAACTCGTGGAAGGCCAACAATTCGAAGCCACGCTCCAGCTCCGCGGCGACGTGAGCGAAGTGCGGTACCAAATCTGCAACATTGGTCAAGTGTGCTGGGTCACCAACGTGCCCGTGGAGCGCAGCGGCAACAATTGGACGCTCGCCACCGCCGCGATTCCCCAATTGCAACCCGAAGTGCGCGACAAACCAATTCACTTCGAAGCAGGCAACCGCGTGGGCGTGCAATATTTTGTCACCATTGGCAACGAAACACTCCTGTTCCCGCACGGCGACGAATGCGACGTGCTTGCCTCCGACGCGGAATGGCTCGCGTGCCAAGAAACCCATTACTTCGGCGTCAACGTGGTGGCCGCAGAGAAAGCCACGCCACCCGTCGCCTTGCCCCTCGTGATGCTCGCCTTCTTGTTGGTGGCGCGGCGTGTCTAACCGCGCCGGACTCATCACGATCCTCGTTCTGGCGCTCTTGGTGCCCGCGGCCATCACAGGCTGGGACACGTTGCAACACCAGGGAAAAGCACCCCAGTTCACCGCAACCACCACGGGGTACAACGCCAGCAGCAACGAAACCAACCCGGTCACGTTCACCTTCCCCGACGACTTCGAAGGGCAAGTGGTGGTCCTTGACTTCATGGCAGTCAACTGCGCCAGTTGCCGCTTCGTCACCCCCCGCGTCCTCGCCCCACTCGAGGAGGCCTACGGCAATCGCAGCGACTTCCAAATCCTCAGCATTGACGGCTGGGCAGGCCGCGCCGGGGAAACCACAGAGACCCTGATTGGCTGGCAGAAAAACGAACATGCTCCTTGGCCACACGCGCTCGACACGGACGGCGCCATGCGCAAATACAGCGTCATCGGACTCCCCACGCTCATGGTGGTGGACAAGGACGGCGACATCGTGTTCACCCACAACGGCGTGGCCAGCAAAGACGACGTGGAACAAGCCGTCCTCGCCGCCTTCGAAGGCAAAGCCGAAACGGTCAATTTCCTGCAAGTGGGCCTCCTCGGACTGGCATTCATTGCAGGTCTTGCCTCCTTCTTTGCACCGTGCAGCGTCGGCCTCGTACCTGCCTACATGGGGCTCCTGTTGAAGGAAAAACCCGGAATGCCCCAAATGCTTCGCGCGGGCACGGTCACGGCCGCCGGAATCGTGTCCCTGTACGCCGTGCTTGCGGTGCTGTTTTGGTTCCTCGCCGACTGGCTTCTCCCAATCGTGCCCAAACTCGGCATCGCCATGGGCATCCTCCTCATCATTTTCGGACTCCTGATGCTTCGGGGCTTCGATTGGGAGTGGTTGTCGAAACGCTTCGGCATGGGCAAAGTGGACGGCCGCAAAGGATTCTACATGTTTGGGCTAGGGTATGGTCTCGCAAGCTTCGGCTGCACCGGCCCCATCTTTGTTCCGATTCTCCTGCAAGGATTTGCCGAAGGCCCCATCATGGGCGCCGCGGTTTTTGTCATGTACAGCGTCGCCGTTGCCAGTTTCGCACTACTGGCGGCAGCACTGGTCGGGGCAGGCCACGAAACCCGCCTCCGCGCCATCCTGTCCCGGACCGTCCTCATCACGAGGGTGGCAGCGGTCTTGATGATCCTCGGCGGTGCGTACCTGATTTGGTTCGACGCGCGGGCATTTGCCTAAGCGCGAAAATGGGGATTGGGAGCCAACCGGACAACAGACAACAATTGCTGCGCTCAGAAAGTTTGGCTGTGAAATGAAAAGCGCCCCGATGGGGATTTGAACCCCAGTCGACGCCGTGACAGGGCGTCATGATAGGCCGCTACACTATCGGGGCAAGGCGCGTGTCTTGTCCTGCGGCGGTTGATGCAGCGCATCAATTGCCACGGGGCAAAGCGGAATTCCCAAGGGAACGAAGCCGCCGACAATGGTCCTTTATTTAGGCATTCCCAACAGGGTTGCGGTAGGATTGCCACCCTGTGAGGGCTCCGGTTGCAATGAGGGCCGCCAGGATGGTGCCTGCGGGTCCGCCCGCGGTCCAGACGTATGGGATGGCACTTGGGATGTAGATCAACAGCACGGCGGTGGCGAACATGGTGGTTCGGCGTTTGGTGGCTGGCCCCACGTGGCGCACGGCCCAAAACACCAACGCGGCGAGGGCCACGGGGACTGCCATGTAGGTGAATGCGATGAGGGCTCGGACGCCGGGGTTGCTTGGAATCAATTGCACGCTCCATTCATCCACGAAAGGCCCGTCCAGTCCATAGTAGAAAATGAAGAACACAATCGCGGTGGCAAACGCGGTCGCTGCCTTTGCGGCCCACTTGGCTGCTTGGGGGCCAATGAGGATGCCGAAGAACATGTACAGCAGGGAGACAAGCGTGGATGCCCCGGCGATGGTTGCAACATAGTAAAGGGCCACGTGCCACCCCAAATCGAAGGCGATGGATGCACGCAGCAACGTGAATGCCCCCGCGTACACGGTCATGGGCGCCCAGAAGGCTTGCACGACGCGTGGCGAGGCGCCGTCGTTCCGCTTCGCGGCGGTGCCGGCTTTCACAGCCAATGCGCAACCGGTGAAGGCGATGGCGCCAAGCAGAATGGTCACCCACAGGAAATCGCCCATGGAAACAATTCGGCGCCGTAGATGAAAAGGCTTGGCGTGGAAGAATGAAGGAAATGAAATGGCAACGCCCTATCGCTGGATTGGGGAATCAAAAACGGGGAAAAGAGGTGGGTCCGGCCAGATTCGAACTGGCGATCTTCGCCATGTGAAGGCGACGTCATAACCAGCTAGACCACGGACCCAACTGGGGAATTCCGCCGACTCGGGTGCCTTATTTGAGGGTTTTGAGCGCAAACAGGTGCAGCGTGCCTTCCGTTTTCTTCCACTCGTCGGCTTCAGGGTCGGTGCTCAAGAGCCGTTCGCTGCGGGCTTCGAAGCCGATGTCTGCAAGCATCGCAAGCCATTCCTCGCTGCTCATGAGGCTCATTGGGACGCCCACGTCCTCGGGCCAGGAGTGGCTTTCCTTGTTTTCACCGTAGAAGTCGATGAGGATGTGCAATTGGGCGCCGGGCTTGGCCACGCGGTGGACCTCCGCCAAAACTGCCCGCACGTCGGGGGCGTAGTAGAGTGCCTCCATGCTCCAAACCAAGTCGAACCGGTTGTCCTCGAACGGCAGGTCCGCGAAGTCCCCTTGCACGTAGGTGGCGCTCATGCCTTCGGCGAGGCCGTTGGCGCGGTCCACCATTTCTTGGCTCAAGTCGATGCCCACTGCTTCCGCGCCCTTGGATGCGGCGAGGCGGCTTGCCCAGCCGTTGCCCATGCCAAGGTCCAGCACTTGCATGCCCGGGGAAATCTCGATGCTTTCCAATGTGCCGGCGGCGGTTTGGCCATGCCCACGTTCCATGCCTTCGGCGCGGCCACGTTTGGCCCAGTCGTCAAAAAGGTCGGCAACTTTGCTCATGAATCGGGGAAAAGGGGGGAGTTTAAGGGTTTAGAAGAGCCGGAACGTGGACATGGTGACAATGGCCAACACCACGACGACGAGGCTGATTTTGTCCAGCAAGTGCTCTCGCCGCAAACCTGCTGCGTACACTGCTTCGTCTCCCACTTCCAAGGCTTTCTTCATGCCAATCATCGTGGGCAAGTGGCCGCCCCAACCCACCAGGACGCCAATGGAGCCGGCAACCATCCCAATCACGAGAATCGTTTGCTGCGTGCCAGCGTAGCTTCCGTCCGGTGCAGAGAAAAACGCCCCCATTCCGAACACCAGGGCCAAGAGGGAAGTGAGTCCGAGGAATGGGCCGTGGAACGCGTTCAGAGTGAACGACCGAATCACGGCGGGATCCTTTTGCCCGAGCTTGTTTACGACCGTTCCCCAAAACAGGCTCGCGCCGGCCCAAAGAACCGCAAAGAGAATGTGCAAGCCTCGCATGGTGGCAAATGAGTCAGCCATAAGAGGCAAACCCGGGGTCAAGTTTCAATTCTTCGGGGGCCAACGGCTATATACAGCACCCTTGTCGGCCGAAATACTCTACGAGGTGACCCATTATGGCACGCGTTCCCGCAAAAATGTACCGCAATATCACGCAATACGCGTACACCCGCCGTGAATACATGGGCGGTGTACCTGGATTGCGCATTCTCAACTTCCAATCCGGCGCCAAAAACGCCGAATTCGAGTACGAGCTCCACCTCATGCCCGAGGAACGCCTGCAAGTGCGCCACACCGCGCTCGAAGCCATGCGTATCACGTGCGTCCGAACCATGGACAAGCGCGTCGGTCGTGACAACTACCACATGAAGGTCCGTGTGTACCCCCACCACGTGCTTCGCCAAAACAAGCAAGCCAGTGGTGCAGGTGCTGACCGTGTGTCCATGGGTATGCGCCTTGCTTTCGGTAAGCCAATCGGCACCGCAGCTCGCGTGCAAAAGGGCCAAGCGCTCATCACCATCCGCACGAACGAGAAGGGTCTCGACCACGCCAAGAACGCACTCCGCAAGTGCTACAACAAGGTGGCAACGCCTTGCTTCATTGACGTCGTCAAAGTGGAAAAGAGCCACCTCAACTAAGAGGCTCCAACCAACTCCTTCCTCTCCTTCTTTCTGTTTCTTTCCACTCTCTTTTCTGTTCCACAATCCGTTCCATAAATGTCGTTGCGGCGCCTTGCCGTGGCAAGCGAATGCTTTGAGAACCCTCGCCGCCGTCGCGCGCCGTGGACGGTTCGCAGGCCTTCATCGCACTCCTCATCGTGACGGGCCTCTCCATGGTCGCGTACTCCATGCGGGTGCTGGACGCACGCGGCGCCCTCGCCGCTTGGGCCCTAGGGATCATCGTCGCCCTCAGCGGCTCCATTTTGTGGCTCATCCCCATGGCGGTCTTCACCGGCAGCAGCTACGTGGCGACGCGCTACGGGCGCGCGCAGAAACAACTCATTGCACCAGAGGACTCCGAACGGAGTGTCCAAAACGTGTTCGCAAACGGCCTCGCCCCCGCCGTCGCTGCGCTTGCGGCGTGGTTTGTGGACATGGACGTGGCAGCACTTGCCTACATCAGTGCCCTCGCCGCCACCACCGCCGACACGTGGGCCAGTGAAATCGGCATGCTCTCCCAGAAGGCCCGCCGGGTGCTCCCGCCCTTCGAGGTTGGCAACCGGGGCGAAAACGGCATGGTGAGCGCGCTTGGACAAACCGCTGCGCTCGCGGGCGCCTTGTTGGTGTCTGTGGCCGGCTTCTGGTCCCTTGCATTGCCTTGGCAACTCATTGCAGTGCCACTGGTTGCGGGGTTCATGGGCAGCCAAATTGACAGCGTGCTTGGATTGCTGTTCGAGCGAAGCGCCACCCGCCCCGGCGTGCTAGGAAACAGCTCCGTGAACCTCATCAGCAGCCTACTCCCCACGGTGACCGTTCTCGTGGTGGCGACAATGGTTTGGACTTAAGTGGCAAAGGCCGACTGCCTCGCCATGGACGCAGCCGCCAAGAAACACGCACTCCGCCTCGTACCGTACGGACTTTACCTCGCCGGCACCCGCCGCGAAGACGGCACCAAACAAGTGAGCCTGGTCTCCTGGTTCACCCAAACCAGCTTCGACCCCTGCCTCGTTGTGGTGGGCATGCACCGTGAAGGAGCCGCCTTCACCGCCGTGCAAGAAACCGGCGTCATGGCCCTCAACATTCTCGGTGAAGACGACGCTGAAACCCTCAAGGGATTTTACAAACACGTGGACGTGGCGGACGGCAAAGCCGGCGCCCTCGACGTCACCTACGGCGAAACCGACTGCCCAATGCTCCCCGCGCTCCCCGCCACCGTGGAACTGAAACTCGTGGAAATCACAGAAGGCGGCGATCACGCAGCTTGCATCTTTGAAGTGGTCGAGGCACACGTGCACGACGACAGCAAGAAAGCACTCAGCCACGAAATGTGCGGGCTGCACTACGCAGGATGAGCGTCGCGCTCGTCACCGGGGCCACGAAAGGCATCGGCCGCGCAACGGCGCTCGCACTGGCAGCCGCCGGGCACGATTTGCTTCTGACAGGTCGAAACGAAACCGAACTCGTCGAACTCGCGGGCCAAATCAAGGGCGTCCGCGTGGTGACGGTCGCCGCAGATCTCGCCACCTACGAGGGACTGGATGCGGTTTGCATGACTGCCATCCAGCAATTCGACGGCTATGACATTCTCATCAACAACGCCGGAATGGGCGCCGTGAAACCCGCGACGGAAGTGTCGGACGAAGAATTCGACCGCACCATCGCCATCAATCTACGCGCCCCCTTCATGCTCTGCCAACACGCCATCAAAGTGATGCGTCGCCGGGGCGGGGGCCAAATCGTCAACATCGGAAGCGGCCTTTCCTACACGGGCCGGGCCAACTGGAGCCTCTACGCAGCAACCAAGTTCGCCTTGCGGGGGCTCACGGAGTCCCTGCGCCAAGAGGTCAGCGGGGAAGGCATCAAGGTGGGGCTGGTTGCGCCTGGCTTCACGGCCACCAATTTTTTCGACGACTTCGCGGAACCCGTTGACACCTCAAAGGCGCTACAACCGGAAGACGTCGCCCATGCAATCCTCAGCATGGTGCAACAACCGGCCACCAGTGACATGAAGGAAATTCAGGTGCGAAACAGCCTCAGTCCTTAGCCCTCAAACCCAACTTTGGCGTGGGTGCCGTCGCAAAACGGCTTGTTGGCGGATTGGCCAAAGCGGCAAAGGAACAAGGCGCCGTCCTTGACCACGTTCCCGTCGCCGTCAAGCAAATGCGCGCCTTCCACTTTGTACGGACCGTTTGGCAAAGGTGTGATGCTGGCCATGCGTCCAAAGCCCCCGCGGCCTACTCAAGCCTTGGCCTACGAGCAAACGGCGGCATTTTCAACCACCCGCCCTTTTTCTCTCCGTGGCCAACCACACTCTGCCGCCAGAGCCCACGCAAACCGTGTGGGATGCGATCCTTGAATTCCTGTCCCGGGGCACCCGGTTCATCGAATTCTTCGCCGTGCTGGTGGGGGCGTACTTGTTGGCCCGTGCCCTTCGATGGGCGTACACCAAGTCCCAGCGCAGCAAGCCCTCCAGTGCCCAGTTGTTGATGACGAAGACCATCATGCTCACCGTGATGTTTGCGGGCCTCTGGATTGGCATCCAAGTGGCCTTCGACGCGGACCCGGGCAGCATGTTTGCCACCCTTGGCATCGTGTCCTTGGCACTTGGTTTTGGCTTGCAAAACACGGTCGCAAACCTCGCCGCCGGCGTAAGCTTGAGTCTCGACAAACCCTTCGACGTGGGCGACCGGATCCAAGTGGGTCAAACCTGGGGCGACGTGCAAAACATTGGCTTCCGCTCCACCTCCATCCGTACCACGGCCGGCGAACGCGTGGTCATTCCAAACGCCATTCTGGACACCCAAGAAGTGTGGAACTACAGTGGCCAACAAGGGGAACTCCGCGTGGAAATTCCTTTGCAAATTTCGTACCAATCCAGCATCCCACTCGCCGAGGACGTGGCGCTGCGGGTGGCCCGCGACACGGAACACGTCCTCGCGTTCCCTGGCCCGAAGCTCGTGGTGCGAGGCCTCGGGGCGGATGGCATTGACATGGAACTTCGCTGCTGGCTCTCGGACCCTAACGAGAAAGCAACCGTGGTGGACCGCATCCTTCGCCGAGTCAAGGAACGGTTTGACGAAGCGGGCGTGCACATTCCATTCCCGCAACGGACCCTCACCTACCTCAAGGACGAAGAGCCGCCTGCGCCCACGCCGGAGCACTTGATTGGCGCCCACATCAACAAGCCAGTCATTGTCGCCTTGATTCGTTCGCCGTTGGCGTCGCCCCAGACGCCGCACCACGTGGCCGCCTTTGCAAAAGGTGCGGATGCACGGATTGTGTTCGTACACGTGCGCCCGTTGACCTCCGCGTTGCACCCCGAACAAGGGCAAATGGCGCTCAACAAGTGCCTCGAAGTGGCTCGAATCGAAGGGGTGTTTGCATCCGGCCGCATGGAAATGGGAAACCTCACGGACGTGGTTGCCCAAGTGGTTCGCGAAGAGGGCGCCAAGCTGCTCGTGTTGGTGCGGTCTCCAAGCCGTGGCATTGGTCGCGGCTGGGGTCGCTCCGAGCAGCGAGAATTGCAGGCGTCCGTCCAAGTGCCGGTGCAGTTCATTGAGCACGACACGCCGCCCGTGGAGAAGGCGATGCGCCACTGGCATGATGTCTGGCATGCGCCGTCCGAACCTAGTGCTGAATGAATCGATGGCCCCGGTTACTCGGCGCTGTCCGTTGTGGCTGATTTCGGGTCCACTTCTGTGTCCACTTCCGGTTGCACGGGCGTTTTGGTCACGGCGTCCACTGGTTCACCAATGTGGAAAATGCCGTCGCCTTGGTTCACGTTGGGATTCAGCGTGTAGCCAATGATCATGCCGTCTTTTTTGCTTCGAATGCGCACTTCGTTGTTGCCAAGTGGGTCGCAGATGACGCCCAATTGCTGCCGCGCGGAGACTCGCTCGCCTGCCTTGACGGTCAACCGAAGCATCCCACTAGCGGGGGCGCGGAACCAGCTGTGCGCACCGATTTCAATGGAGCTGTGGCGAAGCCGAGCCAGTTTGCGGGGGCGCATGCCAAGCGCCGTCATGACGCGCAATACGCCGCGCTTGCCCACGCGGATTGCCTCGCCATTGTAACGCAGCGGTTCGCCTGCTTCGTACAGCAAGCACTTGACCCCTCGTTTGCCAGCGGCTGCTCGGAGGGACCCTGGGCGTAGTTTGGAATGCATGAACACCGGCGCGCCAAACGCTTCAGCAAGCATGCGGGTTTCCTCGTCTTCCAAGTTGGCGCGAATCTGGGGCACGTTGGTGCGGTGGTTGCTACCCGTGTGCAAGTCGATGCCGTAATCGGAATTGGAAATCACTTCCTGGACAAAGATGTGTGCCATGCGGCTGGCAAGGCTCCCTTTGGCGGAGCCGGGGAAGGAGCGGTTCAGGTCGCGACGGTCCGGCAAGTACCGGGACTTGTCCACGAACCCAAACACGTTCACCACGGGGATGATCATGAGGGTCCCACGCAGTTTCGCGGGGTCAGTTTGCAGAAGGGTGCGGCAGATTTCCACGCCGTTGATTTCGTCGCCGTGAATGGCGGCGCTGACGAACAACCGGGGGCCTTCGTAACGGCCACGAATCACCACCACGGGAATCGACAACGGGACACCCACGGGCAGGCGGGCGATTTGCAAATCCACTTGCTTGACGGTCCCTGCTTCCACGGTTTCCCCGGCGAATTCGAAGGGCCCTTGGCGTTGCTTAGACACGGACGCGGTCCTTCACTTTGCCGCGCTTGGCGCGTCGTTCCAGGAAGGAAACGATTTCGCCTGCCACGTCGATGCCGGTGGCTGCTTCGATGCCTTCCAAGCCGGGGCTGCTGTTGACTTCCATGACAAGGGGGCCACGGTCGCTGCGGAGAATGTCCACGCCGGCCACGTTGAGGCCGAGGGCGCGGGCTGCCCGCACCGCCGTCTTCCGTTCCTCGGTGCTAAGTTCCGTCAATTCCGCGGTGCCGCCTCGGTGCAAGTTGCTGCGGAAGTCTCCTTCGGCTCCGGTGCGTTCCATGGCCGCAATGACCTTGCCGTCCACGATGAAGCAGCGGACGTCCTTGCCGCCCGACTCTTGGATGAATTCCTGGACGAGGATGTCTGCGCTCAGGCCGCGGAATGCCTCAATCACCGATTCACCGGCTTTCTTGGTTTCCGCAAGTACCACGCCGACGCCTTGCGTGCCTTCGATGAGTTTTACGACGATGGGGGCGCCGCCCACGAGGTCCATGACGCCTTCCGTGTCGCTGGTGCTGCTTGCAAATCCGGTCACGGGCAAGCCGAGGCCTTCCCGGCTGAGAATTTGCAGGGACCGCAACTTGTCACGGGAACGAGCGATGGCTTGGGATTCATTGGCGGGGAAAACGCCCATCATTTCGAATTGTCGGACCACGGCGGTTCCGTAGAACGTGTGGCTTGCGCCGATGCGGGGGATGATGGCGTCAAATCGGGTCAACGGTTCCCCTTGGTACATGACGCGTGGGTTGTTGCTGGTGATGTCCATGTAGCAACGTACGTAGTCCACGATTTGCGCGTCGTGGCCATGCTCCTCGCACGCCTCAAGCAGCCGGCGGGTGGAGTAGAGCTTCGGGTTCCGGGACAAAATTGCAATTTTCATGGTTTCCAGTTGCGGACCGATTCGGGGACGCCGCCGACGTATTCTTGGGCGCAGTCCACCGCGTAGGTTCCTGCGAGTGCGGTGCGCCCTACGAGGGCACGGAAATGCATATCGGTCCGGCTGATGAGGGACAATTGGATCGTGGTGGACACGCCGGCCATTTCCATGCGGGTCTCGATGAAGGGGCGGAGGGTCTCGTTGCCCCCCGAATCCCGCACGACGCGGTGGTCCACCAATTTCCCTTCCGCTGCCACGAAGAAGTCCTCGCGGCCCTGGATGGTGTGCACCTTGAAGCGGACGCGGTCCCCTTCCACTTGCACGTCGTACGCGTGCAACGCGGAGGTTCGCGCGCCCGTGTCCATTTTCGCCTTGATGGGGCCAATGCCCAATTCGGGGAGGTACATCCACTCCCGCCAGCCGACCGTTTGCAGTTTCTGCACAGCGTCCCACCCGCCTGCCACGGATGAAGGTTTGTCCTACGGCGGGCCCCCCACCTCCCTTTATATCAAGGCTCCAAGTGGGCCGCTCAATGTCGGTTACCACCGTCGTAGGCGCCCAATGGGGCGACGAAGGCAAGGGCAAGGTCGTTGATTACCTCGCTGAACGCAGTGACTACGTGGTTCGCTTCCAAGGAGGCAACAACGCAGGGCACACCATCGTCGTGGGCAAAGAAGTGTACAAACTCCATTTGCTCCCCAGCGGCTGCGTGAGTGGCAAAACCGGCGTCATTGGAAACGGCTGCGTCGTGGACCCATTCGTCCTCGTGGAAGAGCTGCTGCAACTGCAAGGCCGCGGCGTCAAGTTTGACATCCACATCAGTGAACAAGCCCACCTGATTTTGCCGTACCACAAGCTCCTCGACGGCGCCGAAGAGGCGTTCAAGGGCGGTGCCAAAGTGGGCACCACGGGGCGCGGCATTGGCCCCTGCTACGCGGACAAGGCCAGCCGAAGCGGCATCCGCGCCGGGGACTTGTTGAAGCCGGACACCTTGGCCCAAAAGGTGCGCGACAACGTCCGCATCAAGAACGCCATGCTCGCAGCCTACGGCCAAGAGGCAAACCTGGACGCAGACGTCATCCTTTCGGAACTGGAACCGGTGGCCGCCTCCATTGCACCGTTCATCACCAACACCTCCAACCTCTTGCAAAACGCAGTCCGCGACGGGGAATCCCTCCTTCTGGAAGGGGCACAAGGGGTGCTTCTGGATCTCGACCACGGCACCTACCCCTACGTCACCAGTTCCTACGTGGCCAGTGGCGGCATGTGCAGCGGCAGTGGCCTCGCGCCCCGCGACATCGATGACGTCATCGGTGTCGTCAAGGCATACACCACCCGCGTCGGCGAAGGACCATTCCCCACGGAATTGGACACCGCGGACGAAGAAAGCATCGGCCACCACTTGGCCCACGTGGGCCACGAAGTGGGCACCACCACCGGACGCCCCCGCCGCTGTGGATGGCTCGACTTGATTGTGGTCAACCACGCGGTCCGCCTCTGCGGCATCAACCAACTCGCCGTCACGAAAATGGACGTCCTCACTGGCCTCGATGAGGTGCTGGTGTGCGTTGCCTACGAAGACGCCGAAGGCAACCGCATTGACCACTTCCCCA
>JBMZMP010000018.1:0-15650 GCA_049619235.1 Thermoplasmatota archaeon | reverse complement strand
GGCGTACGCGAGCACGAGAAGGCCCGCAATGAGCCCAAACACGGTGAGTCCGACGTACGCCCGAGTGGGAACCACAACCCATCGTGGATTTGCACGGCTACATAGGTTCCGGTTCGACCCCTTCTTATGAACCAGCCATCATCCAGGCGCATGCCCCGAATGTTTGGCACCAATGGCGTGCGCGGCATCGTGAACGACACCCTCACACCGGAACTGGCCCTCAAGCTCGGAAAAGCGGTCGGTACCTGGCTCAAGGCAGGCGACCGCGTGTGCATTGGCACCGACGCAAGGGAAAGCCGGGACATGCTCAAAGGCGCCTTCTGCGCAGGGCTTCACGCGACCGGCGTCCACACCACGGATGTGGGAATCCTTGCGAGCCCGGGCATCCAAATCTATGGCCGCGACCACAAATTCGCAGCGGGCGCCATCATCACCGCAAGCCACAATCCACCCATTTGGAACGGCATCAAACTCACTGCCCCCGACGGCACCGAGACCAGCCCGGCTCAGGAAGAAGAAATTGAAGCCCATTTCTTCGATGAATCGTTCCGCATAGTCCCATGGGACCAAGTGGGCACCCACGAAACAACGGACGCGGCGAAGCAACACTACATCGATGCAGTCCTGGCCCAGGTGGACGTAGAGGCCATTCGAGCTGCCAATTTGAAAATCGTCCTGGACCCCGGTGGCGGCTCCGGTTGCGTTGCAACGCCTGATTTCCTTCGCGCCGTTGGCGTGGATTTTGTCCCGCTCAGTTGCGAACTGGACGGCGCATTCACCGACCGCCCCAGCGAACCCACCGAGGCCAACAGCCAAGCTTGCATCGCCGCAGTCAGAGAGCATGGCGCAGACTTTGGTTTCCTCATGGACGGGGACGCAGATCGGTCCGTGTTCATTGACGAAAACGGTGGCTACATTTGGGGCGACACGAGCCTTGCCCTCGCGGCCAAGCACGAATTGCCTCGGCACGCGAACCCGGTGTTTTGCACCGCCGTCAGTAGTGGTTCCTGCGTCAAAGACGCAGTTGAATCGGTGGGCGGAGAACTGCATTGGACCGTGGTAGGAAGCCCCAAAGTGGCGCAGGAAATGCTTCGTCTTGGCGCCGTGTTTGGAGGCGAGGACAACGGCGGCATGATGTTTGCCCGCCACCAATTGAGCCGCGACGGCCTCATGGCCCTCGGCTTCATGCTGGAAACCGTCGCCACCACGGGCCGCACGCTCAGCGATTTGTGCAGCGACATCCCAAAATATTGCCTCGTCAAGGAAAAAGTGCAGGTCCCTGAGGAGCAAAAACCGGTGCTTCTGGACGCGTTCAAGGCAAAGCTGCGAGACGAGGACGGCATCCTTGAAGTGGACGACCGCGACGGCGTGAAGTGTTACGTTACCGAAGGATGGGTCTTGGTGCGACCAAGTGGCACGGAGCCCATTTTCCGCGTGCAAGGGGAAGCAAAAACCCAGGAAGCCGCTACGGCCTTGGTTGCCCGTTTCAAGGCGATCTTGGAATCTACGTTGTCGTAGGTCGCCGCAGCAACAAAACGGAGCCTGCAAGGAGTGCGATGTTCACGATCCAAGCAATCCAGGCCTCCCCAGTCAAGGCGAGGGCACCGTAACCAGCGATTGCAATGAGCGCCACCAGCAAGGCGTACGGAATCTGGGTTCGAACGTGGTCGATGTGGTCTGCTTGCGCGGCCATGCTTGACATGACCGTGGTGTCGCTGATGGGGCTGCAATGGTCCCCGAACACGGCCCCACCGATGCTGGCAGCAAGCGCGGGTCCAAGCCAAGACTCGCCGCCAGCTGCAAAAGCAACGGGGAGGGCGATGGGAATCATGATGGCAAACGTGCCAAAGCTGGTGCCCGTTGCAAACGCGATGATGGCGCCGAGCACGAATGCAATGAGTGGCACCACTTCGGGCCGCAAGCTGTCGCCGAGGGCGCCCGCAATCCAGTCCGCTAGGCCAACGGCACCAACGGCGTTTCCGATGCCCCATGCGAGGGCCAGAATGGCAAGGGCCGGCATCATGGCTTTGGCACCATCCAAGGCCCGTTCGGTGAAGTCGTCTTGCTTCATGCCTTGGAACGCGAAGAAGGTCAACGCAAACAGAAGCGTCAGGAAGCTGCTGATTGCCAGTGTCAGTTCTGGCGTGGGGTTGTTTTGGATGGCGGTTCCGAAACTGGTTTCGGGGAAACCACCAATGGTTGCAAGCAGGACCACGGTAGAGAGAATCAGGAACAAAACGGGGACGATGAGGTTCCGCGCTTTTGGCGTGAGGTTGGGTTCAATGGCGTCCAGTTCCCCGGTCATGAGGGGCTTTGCTCCTTCCCGGCTTAGACCGCCGCCGGACAAGGCCCGGGATTCCGCCTTCCGCATGGGGCCCCAGTCTCGGCCCGTCACCGCGATGACGATGACGAAGAGAACCGTGAGCACGGCGTAGAAATTGAACGGAATGCCTTCCAGGAACACCCGGAATGCGCCGCCGGAGACTTCGATGTCGCCAGCTTGGATGGGCTTGCTGATTTCACCAATGATGTAACCGGCCCAGGTGCTGATGGGCACCAAGATGACCATGGGGGCGGCCGTGGAGTCGATGAGGTAGCTGAGTTTTTCTCGACTGATTTTCAGTCGATCCGTGACCGGTCGGAACACGCTCCCTGCTGCGATGACGTGAAAGTAGTCGTCAATGGCAAGGAACATGCCGCCGACGCTTGCGAAGATCATGCCGCCTCGCCGGCCGGTTTGTTTGTTGAGGAACCAGAGGCCGAAACCGGCGACGCCGCCTGCTCGCTGCATGATGGCAACGAGGCCTCCGAGGAAAACGGTGAATGCGAGTACGCTTGCGTGGCCTGAGTAGAAGTTGTTGCCGTCTTGGTCCACGCCGGCGATTCCGTACACGACCCAGGAAACCATGTTCGCAAAGCCGCCGGCCAGGGCGGCAAACGGCAGGAGCCATGGGTTTCCGCCTCCGTCCAAGTGGCCTGCGCCGGCCACCATGAGTCCGGCGACGAGGATGCCAAGGAGCAGGGCCTGGTACACTTTGCGCGTGAGCATCGCAAATAGGATGGCGATGGCAGGTGGGAGTAGCGTCCAGGCTCCGAATTCGGTCACGAAACGTTTGACGTGCGTGGCGACTTAGTAGTTTCTTAACCCCCGTTTGATTGAACCGCTCGTGGGCATTGACCTAGGCGGCCTTGTGACGAAGCACCCTTCCTCCTTGCAGGCCTGGAACGGCAAGAAAGTGGCCTTTGATGCCTGGAACGTGTTGTACCAGTTCTTGAGCTCCATTCGGCAACCCGACGGCACGCCGTTGAAGGCAGCCAACGGGGACATCACCAGCCACTTGGCGGGCACCTTGTACCGCACCGCTGCTTTGGTGGAGGCTGGGGTGAAACCCATCTTTGTGTTCGATGGTCAGCCCCATGCGTTGAAGCAGGAAACCATCGCCGCGCGTTCTGCTCGACGGGACGCTGCGCAAGGGGAGTACGCCGATGCGCTCGCAGAAGGGGATGAGGAGAAGGCGCTCACGAAGGCAAAGCAAACCAGCCGCCTCACCTGGGACATGGCCGAGGAGGCGAAGGAGTTGCTGCAGCTCCTTGGCGTCCCCGTTGTGGAGGCACCAAGCGAAGGGGAGGCCCAAGCTGCCTGGATGGCTTCGTCAGGCGCCGTGGACGCAAGCTGCAGCCAGGACTTCGATTCCTTGCTGTTTGGCGCGCCCCGATTGGTTCGCAATTTGACCGTGACGGGGCGTCGGAAGTTGCCCGGCAAGCAGGTGTGGGTGGACGTCGCGCCGGAGGAAATTCGGTTGGAGGAGATGCTGTCTACGCATGACATCAGCCGCGAACAATTGGTGGATGTGGCTTTGTTGGTGGGCACCGATTTCCACCCAGGCATCCACGGCATTGGTGCCAAAAAGGCACTTGGGGCCATCCAGAAAAATGGTGACTTGGAGACTTTGCTTGATCGCCTGAACGGCGACCCTGGAACTGCTACGTCCGCGTTGGAGAGGGCAATCTTGGAACAGCAAGAGGCACTGGCGGACCGAGAAGCCATTCGCAGCATTTTCCTGCAACCCGAACACGTGAACGTGGACCCGGTGTTTGGCAAAGCGGACGCTGACGGCGTGCACGGGTTCATGGTGGACCGGTTTGGTTTCAGCGCGGAGCGGGTGGATGGGGCGTTGAAGCGGTTCGAAGCTGCGCGCAGCCGCGCCAACCAACAATCCCTATTCGACTTCTGAAGCGACTTCCGTGTCCGCGTAGCCATCCCCGTCGGCGTCGTATTCGGCCCGGTTTTCTTCGGGGATGAATTTGCTGCTGCAGCCCACTGTGAGGTCGGTTGCGCGGAACACGAGCAGTCCGTCCGGCGTACCTGCGATGAGGTGGCCGGTGAGTTGGCTGGGTTTGGGGCGTAATTGCTCCGGCAGGACGCCGTCGTACACCACCCAAACGGATTGGCCGTGTTCGCCGAAGTCTTGCACCGGGAACACGTGGGCCGCCTCGGTACTCCAAGTCACGGTGTGCACCGACTCGGGGCTTTGTTTGTCCGTGGCTTGCACGGTGGTGGTGACGTTCCAGGAGGCGATGCCGTTCTCGTGAGTGGCGAGCGTCGCTTCGGTGCTTGTGAGGGTGGTTCCGGTTTTGTCTTGGAACCACACTGTGGATTCACTTGGTTGCGGAATGCCCAGGAGTGTGTATTCCCCGGATTCGTGGTCCGCGGGGGATTCTTGCAGTTGTGCAACGTATCGGACCGTGGATTCTTGTTCCATCAATCCCAGGGAGTAGACGCCAATGCCCATGGCGATGAGGGCGATTCCGATGATGAGTTGGCTGCGCCTGTTCACGAATCCTCAAGCCCCGTTTCAGCGCCGTGGTTTTTGTGCGTTGCGGCAAGGGCGTCCATGCGGGCGGCGAGGGCGTGGTTGGCTTGGTGCAGCCGGAACAGGTACCAGGCGATGCCGCCGAACAGGGCTAGGAACGCGAGGAAGAATGTGGTTGTGTCGTTCATGTTTGGGCCTCCAAAGTGAGCAATTGGTCTTCGATGCGGAGCTGCCGCAGTCGTTCGAGGTACAGGGAAAGGGTGAGCAAGAGGAACACGAGCATGGAGTAGCCGATAATGGCACCCACGGTGTCACCGACGGCGGCGTCGGGATTCTTGCCCGGCCCTGCAATGTCAGGGTGGAGACTGGTTTGCAGGACACGGCTGGTTGCAAAGCTTAGCGGCACCGTGATGAACCCGAGGACGCCGAAGACGGCGCTGAGCTTGCGTCGTTTTTCTTCGTCTTCGGTGAGCTTCCGCAGGAGCAGGTACGCGGCGAGGCTGAACCACATCACGAGGACCACGAGCACCTTCGGTTCGGAGTACACGGTGGCGAGGCTGCTTTCCCCGGTGCGCGCCCATTCTTGGATGCCCCAGAAGGTTCCAGTGAGGAGTGCGATGGTGTTGAAGAGGAATGCAACTTCGGCTGCGGCTTGCGCAGGGGCGTCCATGCGGGCGTCCCGTTCGTTGAGGTAGGTGACGCTTGCGCCGAAGACGATGAAGTACCCGGCGAACGCGGCCCAGGCGCTTGCTGGGTGGAAGAACAGAATCTTGCGAGTGAGTGGGGCGGTCACGTCCGGGCTGTAGCTCCAGTCGGGTGCCACGAACCATGCGAGGTACAGCAGCACGAGGAAGCTGGTGATGCTGGCAGCGTGCAGGGCGCGCATGAGGAGCGTCCAGTTAGCGGTGGTTTTTGGTTTCATGCGTCCTCCAGGAGGGGTTGCCATAGGATGGCGGCGAGTCCGATGGCGATGGCGTCGTAGGCGAGCAACAGGAGTAGGCTGCTTTGTCCGCTTTCCCACGTGGGTTGCACCAGCACTTGCATGGTGCCTTTGACGCCTGCCATCAGTAGCGGCGCTGCCACGGGAATCAAGAGGAGCGGCAGAAGCAGTTCCCGCGCGGCTGCTTGCGTGGCGATGGCGGCGCTGAGGCTTCCCATGACGGCGAGGCCAATGGTTGCGAGTCCAAGAAGCGCCAGAAGCGGAAGGGAAAGCGGGATTTCGAAGACGGCCCGTGCGAGCAAGGCAGACAGGCCCACCAAGAACAGTGCCACGAAGCCATCTACGAGGGTTCGGCTCCATCCAATCCAAGCGGTTGGGAATGGCAGGGATTGCAGCCATGCAAGGGTTCCGAGGTCGTGTTCGTTTCCAAACGCCCGACCGACCATGGCTGCCGTTGAGAAGAGGATGGGCGTCCAGAGAAGAAACGCTGCGGCCCGGGGGGAGTCTTGCAGGTTTTGGAATGCAAACAGCCCGACCACGAAAAACAGTGCCACCAGGACGGCGCCGGCTTGCAGGACGTGTTTGGAGCGCCATTCCCGTCGCAGGTCTTTGCGCAGCAGCACCGAGAATTTCATGGTCGCTCCAGTTGCACGGATGCACCGTGCATGTGCTTGGGGTCGTGCGCCGCAAGGAGGATGACCCCTGGGTACGCGGCGATGCGGGATTGCAGCCAGGTTTCCCCGTCTGCGTCGAGCCCCGTGAATGGTTCATCGAGGAGCAACAAGTCTGCGCCGCTTGCAAACGCGATTGCGAGGTGGAGCCGCTGCCGCTGCCCTCGACTCAAAACTCGAGCCGGGGCGTGCGCGAGGCGGGCGATGCCCGCATCCTGCAGGCAGGCAAGGGCGTCCGCGTCGCTGCTGTGGGCGGCAAGGGCGAACGTTGCGTGTTCGAGCGGCGTGAGTTCTGGGTACACGGCGGCGTCTTGGGCCACGAGGGCAAAGGGGGGTGTGTCCACGGTGCCGATGGTTGCGTTGAGTTGGCCTGCGATGATGCGAAGGAGCGTGGTTTTTCCGCTGCCGTTTGGCCCTTGCAGCGTGGCTCGTTCCCCGGTTGGGAGCGCGAAATCAACGGGGGCAAACAGTTGCCGGCGCCCAAAGGACCGGGAGACGCCCTTCACTTGCAGGGTCATCCTTGGAATTGGCTCCGAATCAATGCGTTTTCAGCCATTTGCAGGCGCTTGTGAACGGCGGCTTTGCTGACCCCGAACGCACCGGCGAGATCTTCCAGGTTGCAGGTGCGTTTGTCGTCGTAGTACCCCATGGCGATGGCCATTTTGACCACTTCTTCTTGCCTGGGAGTCAAGAGTTTTCCGCGCCCGCGGAGTCGAAGCTCCGGTTGGTATTCCCCCACGTGCAAGAGTTTGAAATCATCGGCGGGGACGACTCGGCGCATGTGCTGCGTGAATTGGTTGAAGGCCAGGAGGCCTTCTGGGTTGGGGCTCATGACGTTGATGAGGATGTATCCGCCTTCTACGACCACGGGGTGGAACACGGTTTCTGGCCCAAGCATTTGGATGGTGAGCTGAATGGGGTCGTGCTTTTGGTAGTAGGAGAGGATGGCGGTGCTGATTTCGACGCTTGCGTATTGTTCGTTCTCGCTGAGGATGTCAAACGAGCCGTAGCGTTTGGCAAATTGGCCGGTGAGGAACCGTTTGCGCAATTGCTCGGGGGCAAGAATGGTGACGATGGCGCGTTCCACGGGGGCGGTGGCGCTGGGCCGGAGCAGGTTCAACACGATGCGCACGTCTGGGTGCTCGCCCGTGAATTGGCAGAGCAGGTTGTCGTCGCTTCGAATCTTGAAGACGTATTCTTGGATTCCCGCCACGATGCGGCGAATTTAGGGAGCCATAAAAGGTGGACGGGCGATACGCTTGCATTGATTTGTCAATGATTTTCCTGTTTTTTCGCCCGCAGGGGGTTGACACATCATCTGCTCGCGGCGAAGCGGTTATACGGGAGTTTTCGTCGGCCCTAAATCATGAAGCAATGGGGCACCCTTGCACTCTTGATTGCCATCGCCTTGTCGGGGTGCGCTGACAACGCGGAACCAGAGCCCGCAACGGTGCTTCCAGACGTCACTTGGACCGGCCACGTGCAAACCCCCGCCTTCAACCCCATCGCAGGCGCCACCATCACCGTGTCCCATGCAGGCACCGTGTTTGACGATGGCACCATGACCGCCGACTTCACCACCTCAGAGGCGACCACGGACGCAAACGGAGACTTCGCATTGGTGCTGCCTCCAGGTTCTTGGGCCTGGACTGCGACCCACCCTGCGTACGCTTCTCAAAACGGCACCCAGAACGTTACCACGCCCCTCGACCTCACCATGGCGCCCCTCAACGTCATCACGCCGTACCAAACCGCGGTGCCCTTTGAAGGGTACATCGAATGCGCCGCCGAGTACCTCATCATCACACCCTCCTGCGACACAATCATCACCTTCGCTGGCGGACCCGCGCTGTTCCGCGACGACACCATTTTCGAAGTGGGCTTCGACGACGACTGGGCCACCCTCGTATTGGACGTGCAATTCGACCTCGCCGATCACCCCGGCGTGGCGGGCCTCCGAGTCAGCGCCTACGCCGCGGACGCCAACGCGGAGCTGTTCAACTACGAACGCTTCCACCAAGGCGTCAGCGACCAATCCGTCTCCATGCGACTCGACCCTGGAACCGATTACGGGGACGAAGTCCCGACGCCGGCGGGCGCGGGCGGCATGCGCTTCGAGTTCTACCCACACGGGCACGGCGACGACACGGTTT
Source organism: Thermoplasmatota archaeon (assembly GCA_049619235.1). GTDB lineage: Archaea > Thermoplasmatota > E2 > JACPAO01 > JAHFTW01 > JBMZMP01. The sequence continues at coordinate 7,072 of JBMZMP010000018.1, read as the reverse complement.
GCACTCCCGATGAGTGCTTCCTCGGCGTAGGCGTCACGTACCGCTTGGAATTCAACGCCGTCGCCACCACATTCTACCACGAACCTGCCCCCGAAGGCTGGACGCTCCTTGCATAAGCGAACCGCAGCCATCATCCTGGCCGCGTCCCTCGCATTGACCGCAGGCGCCGCCTACGCAGCCACGTGGATTGAAGCTGAAGTGGACTTCGTGGACACCGTGCCAAATCACCCTGGACTGGCACCCTACCGAGCACTCCTGGAGGAACTGGAAGGGGTTCGATTCGTGGCCGTGTACCAAGCACATGACCCCGCGCACGGAGACAGTTTGCGCGGCGAAAGCTTCGACGCCCTCATCGCCGAACAAGGCGCATTCACGCAGGCCCTCCTCGCCGAATTCCCCGGCCAATTCAGCCACTCCTTGAGTGTATGGGAAGGCATGCGGACGGGCAATTACATGCTCGCCAAAATTGCCACCGGAGGCAACCCGCCAAGCAGCAGCTACAGCGTGCCAAGCGACCCCGTGACGTACGAGGCAGTCAAGTCCCAATTGCTCGGCGACGACACGTTGGATGACGTGTTGGCGCAAGACGGCAGCAGTGCCATCAGCCTGTTTTTCACAAAGGAAAACGACCGTGGCCTCGCGTTGGAAGTTGAAGCATTCCTGCAAACCTGGGCCGCACGGGAACCACACCCCGCGACCACGGACCACCAAGTGAGTGGCCTCCTGTACAGCAGCGCATACACGGACCAGAAAAACCGGGAAGAAACCCAGTTCTGGGCCCCCATCTCCGCAGCCGGCGTCTTCCTCGCCCTTTTGTTCGCCGTACGGCGCGTGGGGAACGTCCTGATTGCCATGATCAGCGTGGTCGTGGGCCTCGTATGGACCTACGGACTCATGGGCGTGCTTGGCATCCGCATCAGTTTCCTCACCCTGTTCCTTTCACCCATCATCGTGGGCGTGGGCATCGACTACGCGGTGCATTTGCTGCATCGATACGAAGAAGCCCGTGCCACGCAATCAAAGCACGAAGCCATCCGAACCGCCTTGCGGACCACTGGCCGTGCCGTGGCCGTGGCCGCCGCGACCACCGTGGCCGGTCTCGCCATGTTGCTCCTGGTCCCATCGCCTCTGTTCTCTGAGATTGGTGGCGTGAGCGCCGTTGGCGTTGCTTTTGGCTTCGTTGCCGCCTTGACCATCACTCCCGCGCTGCGTCGATTGCTCCCAGCCGCAAAGCGGACCCCGCGCCGGGATTGGTTGGGGCCCAAGCTGGCTGCCTTTGCCGCACGATCCCGTTCCAAGGGGTGGATGGCGGTTGCCCTCGTCACCGTGGTCGCCATTGGCGTTGCCAGCCAAACCACCATTGAATCCGGCAGCGCCGAGAACGAATTCCCACAAGATGACCCCGTCATCCAACTGCAGCAACGCATCGAGGACGAGTACGGCGCGTTCCAACGCGCATACCTCGTGTTCCAAGGGGACATCCCAGACCCGGAAGTGCTGACCACCATCCACGGCGCCATCACCCAGAGCGAATCGGTGCCTCTGTTCCGGGAAGCCAGTGCCGTGACCACGCTGCTGGTGGCTGACGCGGACACAGACCAAGGCGCCATCGACATCGCCATGAACGGCCTCCTTGGCGGACTCGGCCAGGAACCGGGCGACGCGGAGAAGCTTCCGCAAACCCGTGAGGAGGCCATTGCAGCGTTGGACCGACTGTTCGAGGACCCACTGTGGCGCGGCATTGCCCCATTCACCATCAGCCGGGACTACGACTTGGCCGTGGTGGCCATCACCATTGACCCCTGGGAAGACCAAGCGTCCCTGCGAAGCCTCCGCGACGCCCTCGCCGACTTGGCAGCCGAACTGCAACCGGCCCTCGGCGACAAAGCCACCGTGGCTGCCAGTGGAGCTCCCATGAACCGTGCGGCCATCATCGACCAAACCCCTTGGGACATTTCCATTGCAACCATTGGTTCCGCCTTCGCCGTGTTCACGGTTCTTGCCATGGCATGGCACCGAAAGCCCCACGGCGTCCGCATGGCTGCAGCAGCGGCCGGCATGGTGCTTCTGGCAGCCGTGTGGCTGCTGGCGAGCGTGGTTGGGCTCGATTGGGTGTACGGAGCGTCCGGTAGTGGCAACAACGCCGCCTTGAACGACATGTTCCTGTTGGCGTTTGCAATCACGGTTGCCGTCGGCGTGGACGATTTCGTGCACGTGGTCAGCCGGTACTGGGAATCCGGCACGCAGCAGGAAGCCTGGACCCACGCCGGGCGCGCCATCACCGGAACCACCCTCACGACGCTGGTGGCGTTCGGGTTGATGAGCGGCGTCTATTTCCTGCAAAGCAAGAACCTGGCCATCCTCACCTCCCTTGGCGTGTTGTACGCGTACGCGTTGACGCTCCTTTTGGTGCCTCGTCTCCTTCCAAAGGACTCAAACACCGGCTCGGCCCATCCCGAGTCGTGAAGTTCCGACACTGGTGGACCATCCTCACCGGCATCTACGCAGTGGGCACAGCCGTCGTTCTTGGGCCCGACCCTTGGATGTACTGGGTGTGGTTGGGCACCGCCATCATGGTGGCGTTGGTGACCCTTGGCGTGTTTGTCATTCGGAAACAACTGGACGCCGCGCCGCCGAAATGGGAAACCATCATTGCGTCGGGGGTTGCTTTTGGCAGCTTTGCCATTTTGGCTGTGCAATCGGCGGTCTTGGAAACCCGGGGCTACGAATCCACGTGGCTCGTGTTCTCTGCCCTTGGCCTTGGCATGATTTTGGTGGTCGTCTGCTTCCTATCAGCATACGACCGGCCCAAACAGACCCCGATCTACTAGTCTATTAGGGAGCAATAACGGGGACGGTAGTGCTCGCCACCAACGGCTCACAAGGCACTCTGTGCCTCAGCCCCTCGTACGCGATGAGCGATTGCTTGCCACCAACGGCTCACAAGGCACTCTGTGCCTCGGTCCCCCGTGCGCGTCGAGCTAGTGCTCGCCGCCCACGGGATGGTGGACGCCTTTGCCTTCGCGGACCTCGCCAACGATGGCCACGTCGTACTGCACCACTTCCTTCAACTTGGCGACCGCGGCCTCCGCGTGCTCAGCAGGCACGACGAACACGAAGCCCATGCCCATGTTGAATGTCTTGTACATTTCATGGTCGGCCACGTTGCCGAGTTCCTGAATCCGCTTGAACACGGAGTGAACAGGCAATGGGTTGGTGATGTGGTATGCGACGTTTTGGTTGATGCGGCGAATCTTCCGCAAGCCGCTGCCCGTCACGTGGCTGATGCCGTGTACGGGGATGCCGCTGCGAAGCAAGTGCATGGTTTCCCGGACGTAAATCTTGGTTGGCTCCAACAACACTTCCCCAACGGATTTGCCTGCGTGTTCTGGGTCGTCGAAGGGCCAAGCGTCGGTGTAGGCATGGGCCGATTCGAAGGCTTGGCGAGCCAACGTGTAGCCGTTGCTGTGGATGCCGCTGCTGGCGAGGCCAATCAAGACGTCGCCGGGGGCAATCTCTTCGCCGGTGATGAGGTCTTCTTTCTTCGCGTACGCAAGGCAGGTGCCGGCGAGATCGAAGCCCTTGATGATGCCTGGGAGGCTGGCGGTTTCTCCGCCCACCATGCTGACGTTTGCCATTTCCGCGGCCCGTTCCAAGCCAAGGCCCACTTGCTTCGTGAATTCTGGGTCCGGGTCCTCAACGGCCAAGTAGTCAACGAAGCCGATGGGTTCGGCGCCCACGCAGAGCGCGTCGTTGACGTTCATGGCCATGCAGTCAATGCCCACGGTGTCCCATTTCTTGATCGCGTTTGCAATCTCCACTTTGGAACCCACGCCGTCCGTGCAGAGGCACAAGGCGTGGTCGCCGAAGTCCATGAGGCCCGCAAAATGGCCAATTCCGCCGAGGGGCGCGCCGATGCCGCTGCGGGCGAATTGGAGGGCTCCTGCAAGCGCGTCCACGGCTTTGTCTTCCTTGTGGATGTCGACGCCGCTGTCGGCGTAGGTCATGGGTTTGGCCACGATTCGGCCACACGCGGCCCCTACAAAACAGGAACGCCAAAGCCTATCCGAACCGGCCACCCTGCCAAAGCGTGCGCCTCCTGGTATTGCTCCTCCTCGTGCCCCTCGTTGCCGGCACCACCACGTTCACCGTCACCGACCCCGCCCCGGGCGGATTCACGGTCACGCCCACCATGGCGGTGTTTGAAGGCGACGCCCTTGGCACCCACAAAAACTTCGGATTCCAGGTCTTGCAAGGGGACCACGAGTTGTTCAACACCACTTCCTTGCACGAGCACGACGCCCTCGCCACCCTGCTGTACACGGTGCCCGAATCCGGAACGGTCACGTACCGCATCACGGGCGACGAAGTGCTCACGCGCCACACCGAAATCACGCCCCTCGACCCCCCGACCCCCGCAAGCCTTGCAAGCATGGAAGGCACGAGGCTGCATTTGGACGGGGACGTGTTGCGGTTCGAGAAGGAGGACACGAAGGGCATCCGTGGACAATGGGTGGTTCGGGATGCAAGCGGCATTCTCCTTACCGGCTGGATGGCCACCCATGGTTTGCAAACCTTCGACTTGGCCACCATCCACGCAGATGGAGAAGTGCGAGCAGAGATGTTCCTCGTGGGCCGCGCCGGCGCCAGGGAAATCTCCACGACTGGCACCACGACGCCAACCATGAGCGAATTGCCCATCCTGGAAGACCTCCAATTGCCTCCCTGCGCCGCAGGCATCCTGGACCCGGCCGAAGTGGTCGCGGGAAACGTGGTCCGGTTCGTCCAAGCGGACGCGGCACGCATCACGGGGACGCCAAAGGACCACCGCGTCGATTACGAATTGCGCCGGGCAGAGGAGCCCCTGGGCCAATCCGTGGTGTACGCGTGGACGTCGGCAGGCCCGCTGGCCCAAACCAGCTTCCGCGTGCCAAGCGAAGGGGACTTCATGCTCGTGGTGGAAGAAGCCGGCAACCGTTGCCAGGAATCATTCACGGCCACAGCCCCCTCCACAGAGACGGCGGCGCTCGTCACGTCATTTGTGGCCGCCGACGGAGTCATTGAAGGGTTCGCCGATGTCCCCGGCGACGCCCACTACGAATACCCCATGGAGCTTCGCTACCTCGCCAATGGAACGGAAGGCTCCAAGCTCGTGTTTGCGGGCAAGCTGCACAGCCACGGCGGCGGCGTGAGCTTCAAGGCAAGCCACTTGCCCCCCGGGGAGTACGAGTGGATTGTGGACGTGGACGCACAAGGCGCCGACCCCATCGTGCCAACAGGCTTGTCTGGGCACCGCACGTTGATCACCCTCGCTGCCCCGGAGGAAACCCCCGTTGAGGAGACCACGTTCTTGCCGTTGCTACTAGTGGTGTTGGCGCTTATTGGCTTGGGTACAAGCCGTCGATGAACGTCTTGAACTTGTCCGCGATGATGCGGCGCTTCAGCTTCAACGTGGGCGTCAATTCGCCATCCTCGACGCTCCAAGCACGGGGCACAATCCAGAATTTCTTGATTTGCTCGTAGCGAGGTAGCTGGGCGTTCACCGCCTCCACTTGTTGTTCGATGAGGCTCACCACGCGTTGATCTGCCACCAAGGCCTCGCCCTCAGCCGCGATGCCGTTCTCGGCGGCAAACGCTTCCAAGGCTTCGAAGTCGGGGCAAATCAAGGCAGTCATGTACTTGCGGTCATCACCAATGGCACACGCTTGTTCGATGTGGGGCTGCAATTTCAGCAACCCTTCGATGTGCTGCGGAGCCACGTTCTTGCCGTTGCTCATGACGATGATTTCCTTCTTGCGGTCCGTGATGAACAAGAACCCATCATCGTCCACGTACCCAACGTCGCCCGTGTGGAAATAGCCCTCCTTGTCGAAGACTTCGTTCGTGGCGGACTTGTTCTTGTAGTAGCCACTCATCACTTGTGGCCCCTTGACGCAGATTTCTCCCTCCACCACGTCCGTTCGAGCGGACACCCATTCGGAGGTGTCGATCTTGATTTCCGTGTCCCGAACCGCCTTCCCGACACTGCCGAAGCGGAGTTGGTAGGGCAAGTTGACGTTGGTCACGGGGCTGGTTTCCGTGAGGCCGTAGCCTTGCAGAATTTGGATGCCTGCCGCCCAGAAGAATTCCTCAATTTCCTGGGACAAGGCGGCGCCGCCACTGACGAAGTAACGCAATTTGCCGCCGACGGCGTGCTTGAGTTTTCCAAACACCAGTTTGTCGGCGCGGTTGACCTTGCTCGCAAGGCTCTTTGGAAGCGGCTCGTTGCGTTGGCGGTAGACGTTTGCGGCTTTGCCTTGGGCGATGGCCCAGTTGAAGATGGCTTTCTTGAGGAAGCTGCTCTTGGCGACGCCACTGGTGATTTTGGCGTAGATTTTCTCGTACAACCGAGGCACGCTCATCATGATGGTGGGCTTGTGGATCCCCATGTCCTCGGTGAGCGTGACGATGCTCCGGGCGTACACCACGTGGGCGCCGCTTGCAAACGCGGTGAAGTGACCGCCGGTGCGTTCAAAGACGTGGCTCAGGGGCAGGAAGCTGAGGAACTTGTCGTCGGGGCCTATGTCCACGCAGGACTGCGCGGTCAAGGCGTTGCTTGCAAAATTCCATTGGGACAACATGACCCCCTTTGGGTCGCCCGTGGTGCCACTGGTGTAGACCAAGCTTGCCAGGTCTTCTGGTTTGATGCTGTTCATGCGCCGCTTCAGGGACGCGTCGTCGCTGCCGTATGCTTCTCGGCCCAATTCAGCGAGTCGTGCCATGGTGATGACGCCTTCGCGGTGCGCTTCGTCGTTCAATTGCACGATGTGCTTGACGGCTTTCATGTCGCTGCGCAAGTCCCAGATTCGGTCGAGTACTTCCGTGTCTTGCACGAAGAGCACTTTGGCTCCGCTGTTGTTGAGAATGTAGGCACCTTGGTTGCCGGTGAGGGTGTCGTAGATGGGGACGCTGGCTGCACCGATGCTGAGGTTTGCGAAATCGGCTTCCGCCCATTCGGGGCAGTTTTTGCTCCAAATGGCGATGCGGTCTCCTTTCTTGATGCCAAGGGACAGCAAGCCATTTGCCACGTCGC
>JBMZMP010000017.1:6718-15883 GCA_049619235.1 Thermoplasmatota archaeon | reverse complement strand
GTCAGCTTCGCCGCCGCTGAACCGTTCCAACGGGTACGGAATCCCTTGGTCACCCACCGTGATTTTGTAGTCGGGGTCGAGGGTGACTTCGGTGTAGCGACCACTCGTGAACGCGGACATGAGCCGGCTTGCCTCCATGCTCACCGCGGGGCCGATGCGTGCCACCAAGTGGTCCTTGAATGCATCCAAGAGGCCGCCGCCCCGGCCGCCGCCCCGGCCGCCGGCGAGGGCCGCCCAGTACCGAGCATCCTCCTCTTGCACCCGAACCTTGGCCCATTGTTCTTGCATGTCCCGCAACTTGACCTTCACCCGTTCCGTCTCCCCTTGCGCGGCTTGCCACGCGTGGTCCGCTTGCAAACTGGCACGCTCGGCCGCCCGCTCCGCCTCCCGCGCCTGCCCGTGCGCAGACTCCGCCGCGGCAAACTCAGAGGATGGATCCTCCAAGCGCTGGGATTCCAACCGCTCAAGGGCCTCCCGGACGTCCGCCAATTGTTTGGCCAAATCTTCAGCGCGCGCCTGTCGTTCCGGCAGTTCCTTGGCAACGGCCCCAAGCTCAATCCATTGCTTGTGCGCGGCTTCCGCGGCTTGCAACTGCTCTTGCCAATCATCTGGAATCTCCGGGAGGGCAGCCAGTTGCGCTTTTCGCTCCGCTTCCCGGGTTGCAAACGCATCCATCTTGGCTTTGGCCGATGCGTACTCCGTCTCCAGTCGCTCGAGTCGCGCGCACTCGCCCTGGGCGGCGGCGATGTCTTTTTTTGCTTGCTGAAACGCCACGTCCGCGTCCACGGCGTCCGCTTCCACAATGGAAAGCCGCTCCACCAAACCCGCGACCAGTTCCGGCAAGTGGGTTTCCATGGGTCGTTTGCAAGTTGGGCATGGCGCGTCGGCGCCAAGGGATTCCAACTCGGCCAGTTCTTGTCGAAGCGCAGCCGCGGCCGCCTTGTGTTGCATGGCCGCGGCGCGGGATTGGGATTGCAGCTCACGGGCCGCTTCAAGGGCCTCGTTTGCCGCTTCTAAGAACACCGGTTCCGGTTGCACTGGAACCGGCACCGGTTCCGGAGCCTGTTCCAGCCGTTGTCGATCCGCAGCCACCTGTTTCCATTGTGAGGCCTTCACCAATGCCTGCTCGGCGTCCTGTAGGTTGCTCCATTTTGCATGCGCGGATTTTGCCTTCAACAACTGCTCTTCGGCGTCCTTTGCCGCACGACCCAAGGCTTGCAATTGCTGCTGCTGCAGTTGCCTTTCCTGGGCCCATTTTGTATACGCGGCCTGCGCGGCTTGGGCCGCCTTTCGTTTCTCTTCGGTTTCCTGTGCTTTTTGCTTGGCAGCCACCCACGCCGCCGCTGCGTTTTCCCGTTGCTTGGCCGCGGATGCTTCCGCAGCGGCTGCGTCCTTGCAGGCTTTCTCCAGATCTTCCAAGGGTTGCAATGCACTTCGGAGACCTGCCAAGAAATCCTCGGCGCGACGGCGTTCCGAACGCGCTTTTTGAATCGCGCCCTCCACCGCATCCACGCCGAGCATCCGAAGGAGCAACCGCTTGCGCTCCGTGGGCCCAAGGTCGGCCAATTTGTTCAGCTCTTTCTGGCGCGCCACGATGGTTGTGAAAAATGCGTCGCGGCCCATGCCGATGCGTCGCTCAAGTTCCTCAGTTGCTGCCGCATCACTTCCAGCGCCGGGGGCCACAATTGGTGCTTCATCCACGAGGACGGATGCGGATGGGGTGAGGGCCTTGCCTCGTAGCTCTCGACGAACTTGGAACGTGGCGCCTCCAAGATCAAAATCCAACTCCACGGCCACGGCGTCGCTTGGCACCGCATCCTCGTTTCGTAGCAAATCCTTACCAGTGCGCGTGGCAGCGGCTCCGAACAATGCAAATCCAATGGCTTCGAGGAGTGTGCTTTTGCCAACGCCGTTCTGGCCCACGATGGCGGTCAAGCCGCCACCAAATTCCACGTCTGTGTTTGCGTGACGGCGGAAGTTTTCCAACCGGAGGCGGTGCAGTTTCATGAGGCCTCCTGTAACAGTGTCCTGGCCATGGAGAGCAGGCGGTCTCGTTGCAAATCATCCACAACGTGCTGGGCGGCAAACGCCTCAAATTCATCAGCCAAGCCGCCAAATTCTACGGCGCCCCGAACGGCCCGTTCTTGGTCTTCCCATTCCAGTTTCAAATCCAGGTACAGAGCGTGGGGCGCTCGCCATGATTTTTGGTCCAAGGTGCCGCGCAGGCTGGGGCTGATGCCTTCGATGCGGAGCCTTGCAACCGCACCTGGTTGGATGGTGGCAAGGGCGTCCTGAACAGCCGCATCCAATCCGGCGGCGTCCAACCCTTCTGCGTGCAGAACGGGAAGGTCTTGGTACGGGCGGCCGGGAAGTGCGTGGAATGTGACGGCCCCGTTCTTGATTTCCAGGTAGCCTTTCTCCTCGCCACTTTCCCGCATGGAAACCCGGTCGGGTGCGCCGCAGTACCAGGCATTGTCCGCAACTTGCTGCACGCCGTGGTAGTGCCCCAGGGCTACGTATCCAAAACCGTTGAACCAGCTTGGGTTGAGGCTTTGTTCGTTGAATTCCGCATGATGGAACGCTTCCAAGTCATGCACGGCGCCGTGCAGCACCAGTACATCTGAGGGGGACGGTTCCAGGGATTCCACTTGCGCCTGGAGCTCTTCGGGCGTGTTGCACTGCGGAATGGCATGCACGAGACCGCCCGCTATGGGGAATGATTCCGCTTTGCCTTTGAAGACAGGGTGGACGTGGGGCAGGTGCTCGAAGAGCCCGAAAGAGGACCCCGTTGAGCGCAGCTTTGGGTGCTCATGGTTGCCGGCAATGAGGATGGTCTCAATGCCCGCCGCAGACAATTTCAGGAAGCCATTCATGGCTTCCCTGAGGGCACGGTTGCTGGGCCGAACGCCGTCAAACAGGTCGCCCGCGTGGATGACCACGTCGGGGCGCGCCGCGATGGCGGCATCAATCACCGCGTGGAACGCCTCGTAATGATCCAGCTCCCGTTGGTTCAACCCACTGGCGTGCAACTTGGGGTATTGCTGGTGCCCAAGGTGCGTGTCGCTGAAGTGGACGATGTGCATCAGTAGAAGTCCTCGTCCACCTGCACGGTGCTCTTGGCGACTGCGGGGACTTCCTTGATGCGTTCCTCATACAAGTGGGTCTTCACAGGGAGTGCAAATGGCGCACCCGGCGTGGTGAGGAGCGCTTCGCCTGGCTCGAGCATTTGGATTTCCTTCGAGACTTGCGATAGGTCTTGGCGGGCACCTGCACGCACGCGTTCTCGGTCCGTTGGGTCGGCCAAGCCGAGGATGAACAACGTGTTGAATTGGCTCAGCAGTTCGTCTTCGATGAGGCGGGGTTGCTGGGTCACGGCGCCAAGCCCAACCTTGAACTTGCGGCCTTCCCGGGCGATGCTCGCGAAGATGTTCTCACTGCCACCTCTTCGATTCAGCACCCTTTGTGCTTCTTCGAGGATGACGCAGGTGGGGGGCAGGTCCCGGAACTCGTCCCCGTTCCTGTACGCAGCTTGGTACGTTCCAAGCAGCTTGCGAGCCAGGGTTGCACTGATGAGAAGTTCCTCATTGGGCTCCAGGGCACTGGTGTCCACAAGGACCGTTTTGCCCGCTTGGAGTTGTTGGATGATTTGCGTGGTCGTGGACCGTTTTCCGGCGTCGAAGTGAATCACGGGTTGTTTCAGAATCCCGCTGGCGCGCCGTTGCAACACGTTCCATGTGCCGCGGTGGAATTTTTCGTTGAAATGGGCAAACAATTGCTCCGGCTCCATGTTTCCGAGTTGGATGAGCCAGTCACTTCCCCAGTGTTGCTTCGCGGCCCAAAGCGCCTCGTATTGGGGTTCACTGAGGTGGTACACGTTGGCGAAGTCTTGGACCGTGATTTCCTGCGCCGCCACGGCCAGATCGTGCACTTGGAAACCATGCACCGGGCGGCTGCTGTACACTTCCAGCCGGTCTTGCCGGGGGTGGTGGAGCAGGCCTTTGTGGGCGGTGCCGTCGGCGTGGCTGCCGCTTCCCCCCGCGGCGTATTCGCCGTGCGGGTCGAGAACGAGCAGGCCGATTTTTCCGGATTCCATGCAGCTGCCTGCGAGGGATTTGAGGAGGTTGCTTTTGCCCATGCCCGTGGTGGCGAAGATGCCAACGTGTTGTGCAAGGGCGCGGGGGTCCAGGCCGAGGCGATCTGGAAGCGCTTCGTCGCCCGAGCGGAGGAAGCCAATTTCGAGGTCGCCCGGTTTCGGGGCGAGGAAGTTGAAGTCGTTGGCGCGGGGCCTGCGGACATGTGCGAAGTGGGGCGGGAGGCTCTTTGGTTTTCGAAACCGTTCGCCAAGGTAGCCCAGGGGCGAGGCGACGACGGTTTGGAAGAGTCGGTGCTCCCGGTCGAAGAGCACAACGTCTTCCGCGTCGGGGCTCGCAAGGAGCGTGCCGGCTGTGCGGTCGCCCCATGCACCGTCTCGGGCGTCGGCGCCGTAGTGCAAGTCGGTGACGCGAAGGTAGAACGGCTTCTCTTCGTCGATGATTAGCAATTCCCCGAGATGCACTTGTTCATCGGGGCCGATTCGAAACGTCAGTTCTCCAACGCTTTTTCCAGTGATGCGTCCGATTCGCGCGCCGTCGGTCTTCAACAGGAGCGGCAGGGCAGTTTGGGTATTTCAGCAGGAGAGGCAGGTGAACCTATGCAGTCCTTGATGCGCCGCGTTGGCGGGGCAGGGGGTGCTGAAAGGTAAAATGGGGCGCGGTGGATGGTTGTGCATGATTGGAGCCCGGTACCGCCTTTGCCCCGCTTGCGGAGAATTTGAGCATCTGTCCGGCCCCATGGGGGACATTGGCATGACCTACCGGTGCATGGATTGCGGTTGGGAAGGCATTCCGTTGGAGGGGGAAACGGAGGAGGACATGCGGAAGATTTCCAGCGAGTTGCACGAAGGCGACGACTGACCACCTAGCTGACGATGCGTTTCTTGATGGCGCGCACGGCGAGCCAACTGAACAACACGCTACTGACCAGCAGGTAGCCGATGTGGAATCCAAGCAGTTCGGGCATGTCGCCGAGGGCGAGGCCCCGAGTGAGCTGCACCGCGTGGGTCAGTGGCAGTGCGAGCGCGATGTAGCGCGCCGCTTCCGGCAGCTGGCTGAGTGGGAAGAACGTCCCGGCAAACAGGAATTGCGGCGTCATGAACAGGAACATGGCGTAGCTGAATTGGTCAATGACCCGTACCTTGGCGCAAACGAACAATCCGACGCCTGCAAAGGTCAATCCGACAAAGAACGCCACCACGGGAATGAGCGCCGCCGTAGGCCAACTGAGGAGTCCAAAGGCGGCAACCACCACGCTCATCAACGTGGCGTTGAGGGTGGCCCGGAACGCGGCCCAGAACACTTCCGCCCACAGCACGTCGTCTGCGCTGAGCGGCGTAGAAAGCACGGCATCCCAAGTTTTCTGGAACACCATGCGGATGTAGGAGCTGTACGTGGTTTCGAAGAACGCGGTCTGCATCATGGTGATGGCGATGATGCCGGGGGCCACGAAGTTGGCGTATGGGACGCCGTCGATGTTGTCGATGAGCGCGCCCAGGCCGTACCCCATGGCGATGAGGTACAGGAACGGTTCCACGAGGGGTGGGATGGCGTTCATGTACCACGTTTTGCGGTACACGTCCCAGTTGCGGGCCACCATGGCCATGCTGCCTTTCAGGCGGAAGTCACTCACGGAGCGCCCTCCCGGTGAGCCGGAGGAACACGTCCTCGAGGGTTGCCCTTCGAAGCACCGATTCTTGCAAATCGTGCGCGTCACGGATGCTGGCCTGCAATGGTTCTAGGTTGTCTCCGTAGGCAATGACGCGGTCCACCACTCGTTCGTATGGGGTGTCTGCGAGGGTTTCTAGCATTGCGTCCAGGGTGGCGGTGTCGCCGTCCCGGGCCACCAATTCAAGGGCTTCCTTGCCGCAGTGTTTGGTGATGAGTTCGCGTGGGTTTCCCTGCTCCAGCACGGCTCCCTTGTCCACGACCACCAATTCGTCGCACAGCATTTCCGCTTCGTCCATGTAGTGCGTGGTGAGGAGGATGGTTTTGCCTTCGCGTCGCAGGGAGCGAATGGTCTCCCAGAGACTGTGGCGGGCTTGCGGGTCGAGGCCCGTGGTGGGTTCGTCCAACAGGAGCACGTCGGGGTCGCCGATGAGGCTCCGAGCCACAACGAGCCGTCGCTTCATGCCGCCGCTGAGTTCGTCCACGCGGGCGCCAGCCTTCTCGGTGAGGTTCATGAACCGAAGCAATTCGTCGGCTCGGTCGCCGGCTTTGTTGGGGGCGGTGCCAAAGAAACGGGCGAAGATCGTGAGGTTTTCCCGCACGGTGAAGTCTGGGTCGAGGTTGTCCTCTTGGGGCACCACGCCCAGCCGGGCTTTGATGGCGCGGCCATCCACGGCCGGGTCCATGCCAAGGACAGACAATTCGCCGCCGTCGCGTGGGCTGACGCATTGCAACATGCGGATGGTGGTGGTTTTGCCGGCACCGTTGGGGCCGAGGAGCCCAAAGCAGATGCCGGGGCGAATCTGCAAGTCGATGCCGGCGACCGCTTTGAATTCCCCGAAGTGTTTCTCGAGGCCTTTTGCTTCAATGATCATGGGACGTTCCTGTCAAGTGTTTCGTGGAAGTCCTCGAGGAGTTTGTAAGCTGTTGGACCTGCGTGTACGCGCACTTCGTTCACCAATTGGGCGCGCAATTGGTGCGCCTCCGTTGCGGCGATGCACACGTGGTTGTGTGCCAGTGCCAGAGGGTACGGGTAGCCGAGATACACGGCGTCTTTTGCAAGCGGCACCAGTGGAGCGGGGTCGCCGTCGATACGGAACGCGTGGGGTGCGCGGGGGTGCAGCTTTGCCACGTAGGTGTCTTGGTAATCCGGGACGGCGACGGCCCATGTTCCGCCAGGGTCTTGCCGCATCAGGCCGGTGACGAGGGGCAATCCTTCATCGTGGAGGCGGCTGCGTTTGCTGACCCCAGCGACGGGAACCCCCGCTTCGGCGGCCCGTTGCCGGATGCGGTCTGCCATGGGCTGGGCCGCTTTTGCTACGTGTTCGAGGGCTCCGTCCAGGAGCAACAAGTCGGGGCTGGTTCGGAGCGCGGCGAGGGCCGCTTCGTGTTCGGCGAGATCTCGGAGTGCCTCGGCGTATTGGTCGCAGCTTCGAATGACTGGCCTCGGCAAGCCGTGTGCTTCGTAGAGCACCGCGACGGCATCTTCCGCGTCTGCGGGGGCAGTGGCGTGGATGGCGGGGGGCGTTTCGATGGGGCGGCCTGGCCACGTGACCGCGTCCGCACGCACGGCAACCACCCAGGCGGCGCCGTTGTCCACGAGGATGGCATGGGAGCCATCCACTGCGCTGACCCGTCCAGGTTCCCGGGCTGCAAGTGGCTCGAAATGGGGTTGGAATCGGAGGCTCCGGTTGGACTGGGACTCCAAGACGCGCGCGGCATCGGCAAAATCGACCACGTTTTTGCAATGGGGCCCCCTGTAAGGCGGTTTCGAGGGGGTGGGCAAATGTTACCAAATGTTATCCGTCCGTTTGTCAGTGTTGGACTGGGATGCTCATGGATGGACTCTGCAGTTTGGTTTCTGAAATCTTCAAGGCGCACGGCTACAGCACGACGCTGGAAGCGGCCTTGGAGGGCAAATCGGGGACCGTGTATGCCGCCCCCATCCTCGTGGAAGGCGAAGCGTACGCCCTGATTGTGGAACGCCGTGGACCCGACGACGTGGTCACGGGCGACATGGTTGAGGAGTTGTCCCGCGTGGTGGAAGACACGGGCGCAGACCAAGCCCTGATTGTGTACTTGGGTCGGAAGGAGGCAAACGCGGAAGGCATGGGCGCCGGGCGCGTGGTGCTGTGGAACCAGGCCCAGTTGACGCAGCTGCTTGGAAACGCCGCATTGATTCCCCTTGGCGTTGCCCCAGAACGCTTGCCCTTGGAAGCATCCACCCCATCCGCAGAAACGGAAGAGGAACCACTGGACTTTGGTTTGCCAACAGGCTTCATGGAGGAAGTTCCCGACCTCGGTGCATTGGCCATGGAAACCCCCGGCTCCACCCCAGACGCCGCCCCGGCGGAGCACGCGCCCCTGGACCTGCACCACTTGGACTCCCTCCAAACTGGTGAATTGGACCAAGCCACGAACTACCCCGTTGCTCCCCTCGTCATTGAAGGCATGGTGGCAGAAGCTCGGGTAAAGAGCCAATTGTACGGCGCCGGCCGCAGGGAACTGGTGCTCTCTCCCATTCACGTGTTCGAATACGAATGCGACCTGCTCCTGGAGGGCAGCCTGAACTATGACACCATTCGCGGCCTCCTCGAAGTGAACGCCTCGAAGGAAGTGGCAGAAGTGGCACCGGATTTCCACCCACGCCGCGCAGGCGATTTGCCCCCCGGCATCACGGAAGTGGAAGAGCGGTCCATCAAAATCAACCAAGAGCGCGCGCAATTGTTGGCGCACGACTTCATCATGGACGCCCACACCCGCATCGTGGACGTGGAAACCTGGGACGAAGAATCGGACGTCTCCATGACCGAGCGCAAGAAAGTGAGCCCTCGCCCAGATCAAGTGCGCCTGCAATTTGCCGGCACCATCCACCGCCCCTACTGGCGCATCGTGGGCCCCAACGGCAGCAGCCTCGTGGACGCGGTCACGGGCGACGTGGTGGGCTCGGAGTTGCGAAACTACGACCCTGACGTGGTCATGCTGGACTGATTCGCAACAGGTCGATCAAATCGTCTCAACCAGTCACGGAGAAAAGCGCCAAAGGACGCCGCGGCCGTACGGTTCCGGCTTGCCCTTCAAGGCAACCAAGTCGCCTGGCCAAACAGGCGTCCCCTCGCCTTGCAGTGCGGGCGCTTGGTACAACGTGAAACTGTCCCAAAGCCCTGCTTCCACGAAAGAAACCAACACGTGTGCGCCACCCTCCACGAGCAGAGTGCGCACTCCCTTGCTCCACAGGTCCGCCAGCACCGCCTCCAGGTCACGGGGGTCCACGGGAACCCCTTTGCCGTGTTCCACAAGAAAGTCCGGTGCATGATACACGAATGTCTCCGCCGTGTCGTTGAGGACGCGGGCATCCATGGGTGTGCGGCCTTGGCCATCAAGGACCACGCGGCGCGGATGATCG
>JBMZMP010000017.1:0-6708 GCA_049619235.1 Thermoplasmatota archaeon | reverse complement strand
GGCATACACTTCCTTGACCGCCAAATGCGGGTCGTCCGCCAAAACCGTGCCAACGCCCACCAAAATCGCATCGCAAGCAGCGCGGAGCTTGTGCACCCGGCGCAAGTCCTCCTCGCAACTGTAACGGACCGGCTCCCCTCCGGGGCCAGCCAGTTTGCCGTCGAGGCTCGTTGCGCAGTTCAGGAACACCTGGGGTCGCACAGGGAAGGCAAATCGTGCCGGGTTAAGTAGGCCCCGTTGGCTGGGAAGCCATGGCCAAACTGGTGCTCATCGGCACGGGACACGTGTTCCGCATCGAAGAGACCATTGCCGACGCCATTGCGGCCATCGAACCCAACCGGGTCATGGTGGAATTGGACCCGCCCCGGCTGCAAGCGTTGTACGCACGGCAAGCTGGCGCAACCCAAACCCCCGCGGGCGGATTCGTGCACCGAAAATTGCAGGAATTCCAAGAACAAGTGGCCGAAGACTACGGCGCAACCCCTGGCGGGGAAATGCTTGCAGCCGTCAACGCGGCGTACCTCGCAGGGGCACAAGTGGACCTCATTGACCGCGACGTGAACGTCACCATGAAGCGCGCCTTGGAGCAATTGACGCTGCGGGAAAAGATGCGCGCCGGCGGCTCCTTTGTGAAAAACACGGTCGCGGGTTGGTTCGGGAAAGGCACCAACGTGGAATCGGAGCTGGCGTCCTACACGGAGAACCCTGAAGCGGCCCTGGACGACTTGGCCAAAACGTTCCCCACGGTGCGGCGAGTGGTCATTGACGAGCGGGACCAATACATGGCCGACGAAATCAACAAACAGGTCGGCGAAGACGAGACTGCGGTGGTGGTCATCGGCGACGGCCACGTGGGCGGAATGAGCAAATTGCTCACAAACCACGACCTCACCATCTACCGTCTCCCAGCCGTTCGCGCAGGGGAATTGCCAAAACCCGCGGGCACTCGTCTTAGGTTCGGCTTTCAATTCCACTCACCATAATGGCTATTTGCAGAGCCAACTCGGCAAATCCATGCAAAAATTGCTACTCATTGCCTTCATTGGCATCGCATTGTCCGGTTGCGTAAGCGACAGCGACGATGACCCCAACATGGACAAGGACATGCACCACGACGGCCACGCCGTTCCAACCGTGTCCGCGCAAGCCACCTACGACGAGCTTGCCCATTTCTCCACCACGTACAGTGAACGCGCTGACAACCTCCCCGCCCACACCGGCGCCCGCGACTACATGGCCCAAGTGTTCGAAGACGCCGGCCTCGAAGTGTACCGTCAGAACTTCACCAACGGCATCTACCAAGAGAACATCATTGGCATCAAGTGGGGCACCCACACGGACAAGTTCGTCGTCATCGGTGGCCACTACGACATGACCACCACTGACTGCATCGCCGGCGGCCTCACCCCAGACCCTCTCCCAGACTGCGTCCTTCGCCCCCTCAGTCAAGGCGCATACGATGACGGCAGCGGTACCACCATGACCCTCAACCTGGCCCGTGCGTTCTCCAACGTCAGCACCGACTACAGCCTCATGTTCGTCGCATTTGACGGCGAAGAACGCGGCCTGCAAGGCAGCGGCGCACTCGCCACCGCATTCCTCGAAGGCACCCTCCCCTGGAACGACGGCCAAAATACCGCCGTTGCCATGCTGAACTTGGACATGATTGGCCTCAATTGGCCAGCCGTTGACGTCCCCATCTACTTCGACACCAACAGCGTCGATCTCCGGGACTTCACCGACGAAACCCGCAAGAACATGAGCATGCCAGATGAAGCCATCAAGTACCAAGGCATCAGCCTCGGCCGCAGCGACTACGCCCACTTCTTCGCAATGGGCGTCCCAACGGGTTTCTTCATCAGCGACTTCGAGGAATACCAGCTCCCCGCCGACATCCCCGCCACCAACCCCCAGGGCACCGGCCTTCCCGTGATTGGCGCATACCCATTCTGGCACGTGGAAGACACAATGACCACCATGGACCTCATGTCCGGCGGACCAGACCAAACCGTCGCAGGTTTCCAAACCATCCTCGACCTCAGCGCTGAAATCATCTACAAACTCGGCCACGACGCCGAAATGATGCACGCCGAAATCGCGTAATCCTCCACCCCCCCTTTTTCCAAAACTCTTTTTCAAAGGCCGATTGAGCAAGTCAAATGTCCATCAAAGAACCCCCAAAGCGTTGGTGGATTGGCATACCAATGTTGCTTCCCATTCCTGAAGCGGCCGCGGTTGCCATCTCGTTCCTGGACAACCCCATCACAGGCTTCATGCTGATGCTGATGCTACCGATTTGGTTGCCCGTTTCGCTGCTAGGCGCGGCATTCCTCACGTCGAGGATTCATGGCGGAAAGGACGCGAAAACTGTCTTCACGCAAGTGGGCGTTGTTGTGATGGGATTGCTTGCTTTCGCGCTGCATTGGCTGCTAGCGTTCCTGATCTGGCTGGCCATCATCCCAAACCAGCCCTTCACCTAGGCCTATCGTTTTTGCTGCAATTCCCGCAGGTTTGCAACCACTTCGCCGAGCAGCATGTGTGCTTGGTCCACGTGTTGGATTTTCTCGGCCATGTCGCTGGTGCGGCTGGCCCAGTCAAGGAGGGTGGTGAGGTTGCGGAGGTTCTCGTCAATGGTGAGTTTGAGAGCATCCTCGTACAGCTTGGTCACGAATCCACCAGGCCCTTGGGATTCATGAGCTCTCCGCATCGTCCAAAATGGCCACCACGTCCAGGTACTCCACTTTCATGGGGAGGCCACAGCGTTCGGCGAAACTGGGTTCGGTGCGGCCGTCGTCGCCATTGATCATTTCCTTGATGTAGGTGCCACTTTCCGCAAGGACCCGGACAGAGAAATGGTGTTCGTCCGTGAATTCTTCCAGCAAGATGTGGTGGACGGTCCGGGGCCGCACGAGGTCGGCGCGGCGGTGGGCCACGCGTTCCGGAGTGCGTTGTTGCAGCACTTGCCCATGCATGGATTCGCAGGCGGCAAGCACCACGTCCTTCGTGATGGGTGCCTCCGTGACGCAGTGGGCGAGGTATTCCTTGTCGTAGCCGCCATCCTTGATTTCCGCGACGCGGGGTTTCTCGGTCATGCGGAGGCTGTTGACGCCCACGCCAGTGGTTTCCGTTTCCGCGTTGATGGCCGCTTCGAGGGCCGCGAAGTCAATGGTTTGACGCCGGGGAACGTGGATTTCCAGGACGAACGGGCGACCGGTTCCAAGCATCAATGCATCGATGTCTTCCCGGCCTGCGCCGTGGAAACTGTATTTTTCCCCGCCAAACAGGGGTAGCGCGGCGTTGCCAATGGTTTCCTCCACCGATTCCGCGTATTGCACGCCGGAATCCTCGCATTGGTAGCAACCGGTACCTTGGCAGGTTTTGCACGGCCAATGGGTTTGTGGGATGTCGCGGCGGAACTTGGTGTACCGCCCTTCCATGAAGATGGAGTTGGTGCGAACTTCGGCACTCCAGAACCGAGTGTCCACTTGCACAACGGCGTCGGGTCGGCCGTCAATGGACCAGTCTTTGCCCATGCGGTGGGCAATGGCGGGGCCGAGCAGCCGGTTGGCTTCCGTGCGGATGGTGTCGCCGATTTCAGGGTTCAAGACAATGGATTTCTCCAGTTGTTCGCACGCTTTCGGGAACAGGGTTCCCACTTGGAAGGTTTGGAATTCGAAGGCACCAAGGGCCTCCTCGGCGAGATCCACCCAGGTCTCGAAGTCCGCAAACGCGTTCTCGCAAACAGGGCAGTCGGCGGGGTTCACTTCTGGGGCGCCGTCTGCTGCGCGCCGTTCGGCACCCACGCGAATCTGTTCTTCGCCGCGGGCGCCCATGATGCGGCGGCCTAGGCACCGGTCGCAGATGGCGTGCGCTTGGTGGACCGTTTCAGAGTCCATGGTACGCCGGGATGAGTTCGCCAAGTTCCAGTGTCAGTTCCCATTCCTTGCGGCTGGGGCCTTGCACGCGGTCCATGCATTCCTTGAGCCACTTCTTGTCCTGCGTGGACTTGTATTTCTTGAGATACTTGACGACCCGTTCGTCCGTGTCGTCGCCGTTGTGGGCGCCACGGTCTTGACCGGCGGCAATCACGTCGGATTTGAGCATGCCTTCGAATCCGCTTTCGTCCAACACCACGCGGGCATCGTAGAGTGCTTTGACAAGCGTCCACAGGTACGCGGCGCGGTAGGAGCCTCGCTTGTACAATGCGTCCACGACGGTGCGGCCTTGGATGTTGGTGGGGTTGAGGCTCACCACGTCAGCGTGGGGTGCGGCGTCGATGACCGTTTGCGTGCTGTCGCGGAGTGCATCGAATTCTTTCAGGAACGGCGGCTTGCACATCAAGTAGCTCTTGACGGAGACGCCGTGTTTCTTGCAGATGGCCGCGGCACGGGGGAAGGTTTCGAAGCCGTGGCCCTTGTTGATGGAGTCGCGCAGCACACGGAAGTTGCTGCTTTCCACGCCGATGCCCACTTCGATTTTGTTCACGAGGGGCGACAGGTCCGTGAAGGTGTCTTCTTGGATGAAGTCCGGCAGGGACTCGAACGCCACCTTGAGGGGTTCTTTGCCAACCATGGCAAGGATGCGCTTTTGGGCTTCGGGCATGATTTCGTGGCGGTCAATGAAGCTGCCACTGGTGTAAATCTTGACCAATTCTTCCCCGTTGTATTTGCGCCAGGCTTTCTCGAATTGGGTGACGAGTTGGTCTTCACTGACTTTGCTCCACGCGGATTCGTTGGCGTAGCCGCACATGGTGCAGCCGCCGGCGAGCGCCCAGGTGCAGCCCCGGGTTTTGAGGATGACCACGAGGGCTTTGCAGGGGCGGTCGTCGATGACGTCGTCTTCGCTCCAGCAGCGAATGTATTCCTCGAGGTCGCCGGGGTCGCGGCGCATAGGGATGTCGGCGCGGATTTCGCGGGCTTCTTCGTTGAGGGCCTTGTTGACCACGTTGTAGTCGACCACTTTGATCAGTTCACTCATGCCGTCACCTCGGGGACCGTTTCCGGTTTCTTCACGTGCCGCAGCCGCACGCCGACGCCGCGCGTCATGTGCACCATGTCGAATGCGTTCATGTCGGCAACGCCCACGCCTTTCACTTCGCCGTCTCGGACCACGACCACGTCGTCACCTTTGCGGATGGAAGGGTCTGCGCCGACGATGCCGGTTGCAAACAGGCTGCCGGTTTTGCGGATTTCAAAGTCGCCAATGGTGACTTGCTTGTAGCCGAGTTCGTTGAGTTTCTCCCCTGCGTCGAGGCTGAAGCTCATGTGTCCCCGGTCAATGGTGGTCATGCCCACTTGGGTGCCGTCGGGGGCGATGAGTTTCACGAAGGGGATTTTGCCAACCGCTTGGCATTTGTTGGTGAGTTGCACGGCGGATTCACCGAGTTGGTACGTGAGCAAGGCGCCGAGGTCTTCCTTCTTGCGCGCCTTGTAGGCTTGCGGTGTGGCGGGTCGGGTTTTGTCCTTGAGTGCGGCGACTGCTTCCTTGAGGCGGTTGCAGTCTTCGATGCCGCTGGGGCGACCGTGTGCAGTGTGGAGTGTGTTGTCGGGGAGGATTTCCCGCAGGAACAGGTACGTGGATTCGGGCACGTGTGCAATGACGTGTTTGTATTCGTGCCGCAGCAACAGGTGCGCGATTTGTTCTTGGATGACCGCTTCCTCGTCGCGGCTCCAGTGGCCCGTGACGGGGATGTCGTACTTGTTGGCGGGGTAACAATCTTCCAGGTCCCGGGGCACGATGCCGAGGGGGCTGGTGATCATCACTTCGTGGACGCGGTGGCGCACGCCGGAGTCGTCGAGGGCCCGTTGGAAGTAGCGGTGGGTTTTGCTGATTTTGTACGGCTTGCGGGCGCTGCATGGGAGCAGCACGAGGATGTCGGCACTGGCTGGGGGCAGGTATTGGTTGCGCAGTCGTCGGCGGAACCGTTCCACGGCGGGCATGTGGAGCGCTTCCGGGGTCATGCAGGCGACGTCTTCACCCATGACGGGTGTGTGGGATTCCAGGTAGTGGTGTTCGCGGTCGAAGCGGCGCAGGATGGCGACGCTGTCGGGGTGGCCGTATGCGCGTCGTTCGGCCAAGTTGCGGAGGGACCCTGCGCGGATGGCGGCTTTGACGCGAGCGATTTCTTGCCGGGCTTGTTCGAGGTTGAATTGCATCAACGCGTCCACGGTCCAGTCGCCGGGGATCATTTCGTTGAGTTCTTCGACGGTGTATTCGCCGTCGGGGGTGAGGGCTTTGCCACGGGTGGCGGCAAGCAGGAGGGGGGCTGCGTCGAAGAGGTCCACGCCCACGTAGGCCCAGAGGGCGTAGTCCCGGGGCAGGCCCATCATGGGGGCGTAGAAGACGCGGTTGCGGGATTGCTTCTTGGCGTCGACGAAGGCGGCCACGGTTTGGTTGGGTTTGCTGCACCATGCACCGGCGTCGTGCCACACGGCCACGTCTTCGCCCACGTCAATGACTTGCACGTGGCTTGTGGGGGCCGGTTCGGGGCTCTTGATGACGAGCGGGTGCTCGTGCACGGAGTCGTCTTGGTGGAACCAGGTTCCGTCGCTGACCAGTTCCATGCGGGCGCCGCTGGGCTTCCGCGTGATGGAAACCTCCGCCCAGTCGGGAATGGCGCAATGGCTGGTTTCTGGCATCACAATGGCTGGCGTTTCGACGGTGTGTTCGTCGTGCACCCAGTGGAGGATGCGGCCGGGGCCGTCGCGA
>JBMZMP010000016.1:7049-16643 GCA_049619235.1 Thermoplasmatota archaeon | reverse complement strand
GCACCGTACACGGTGGGGCCGAGGCCGCCCGCGCCGACGGTGTCGTAGTGGGCGCTGAGGACAACCCATTGGTCTGGGTATTGGGTGCCGTTTTTGACCGCGTAAATGTTGGTTCCGGTGGCTCGGTATTCTTGGGTGTGAACGGGGTATCCGAAACCTTCCAAGATGTCAATGAGGTCCGTGCGGGCGGTGTCCATGAAACTGTCCGTCCCTTGGCCAGTGAGGCGGAACGGGTGCGTCATGACGTAGGATTCGATGTAGTCGCGGGCGGCTTGGCCACTGGGCCACGTGCCTTCACTGAAGGCCTCGAAGCCGTCGGGGCCGCCGGTTGGGTTGGGGTCGTCTTCGCTGGAAACGCATCCGGCGAGCATGCCAACCAAGAACAGGCTGGCTACGATTGCATTGCGCATGGCCGATTCGAGACGGGTTTCGTCTTAGCCGTTGTGGGTCATCCAATGACCATGCGTTCCACTTCGATTTCGCCTTTGAAGCGGTCGAGAAGGAAGCCAGAGATTTCCAGTGCCGGCTTGCGGCCCGCGATGAGGTCCGCGGTGACTTCCCCCACCATGGGGCTGATCATCATGCCGTGGCCACTGAATCCGTTGGCTTGGTACAAGTTGCTGGGGCCGTCGCCCGCCACACCAAGGACCGGTTTGTGATCCGGGGTTTTGTCGTAGCTGCCGGCCCATTGGCGCAACACCTTCACAGAGCTCAAGTGGGGCAGCAAGTTGACGGTTTGGCGACTGAATTCCCTGAGGAACTCGAGGCTGCTGCTCCAGTCGAGGCTCTCGATGTGGTGCGTGCCGAGGCCGCCGATGATTTCGCCCCGCATGTCCTGGTTCAGGTACAGACCCGTTGAGAGATCCACGAGCATGGGGTCGAGGAACGGTTTGAGTGGTTCCGTGACCAGGATTTCGTGGCGCTCTGGGTAGTTTGGCATGGCCAAGTCCACCATTTCACTCACGTGTTTGCTCCACGCTCCCGCTGCGTTCACCACGTTTTCGCATTGGATGGAGCCCCGGGAGGTGTCCACGGCGTGAATCTTGCCGGCGCGGGTCTGGATGCCCGTGACTTCCGTACGGGTCAGTACACGGACGCCAAGTGCTTCTGCGGCGTCCTTCCAGCCCCAAATGAGTGGCCAAGGAAACAGAATGGCGTCGTCGGGGTTCCAGGTGGCCGCGAGCACGCCGTCCGTGTTGATGCCAGGGACGATGCGTTGCACTTCGTCCGTGTCAATGACGCGGGTGCCGACGCCGTGTTCTCGCTGGAACGCCGCTGCCTTCGTGAGTTGTTGCAGTTGTTCTTCGCGGCGGGTGAGGAACAAGTAACCGCTGCGGCGGTAGAAGATGTTATGGCCGGTTTCCTTCGCGAAGTTCTGGAACGCCTTCATGGAGTTCTTCGCGAGGAGAATGTTCTCTGCCGTAGTCCATTGGGCCCGCACGCCGCCACCGTTTCGCCCAGTCGCGCCCTTGACGAGTGTGTCCTTGTCGATGACAATGACGTCGGTGATGCCGCGCTTGGCCAATTGGTACGCGACGCTGAGGCCCACTGCGCCGCCGCCAATCACCACGGTGTGGGCTTTCATGCGTCCTCCGCGGCGAGGGTTCCGAGGGGGATGGGTCGCACGGGTGGGCGGAACCGCATCACGTCCACTTCACCGGGGTCAATGCCCAGTTTGTCGGCAATGATTTGCATGGCAATGGCGACGCAAGCCTTGCCTTGGCAGGGGCCGGTTGCGAGGCCAAGAAATCGCTTCAGGTCCTCGAAGGCTTCGTACCCGTCGTCGATGGCCTCGAGGCAGTCGTCGAGGGTCAGGTCTTCGCACCTGCAAACCAGGGTTTTCATGGGTCCTCCGTGAACAATGCGTAGACGTCGTCGCGGCTGGTTTTTCCGGATGCGTCCACAGCGGGAGTGAGGCCGTTTTGGAACGTGAGTTGGCAGCCGGCTTGTTGCAGGAGTTCGATGCGCTTCATGCCCGGCACGTTGCAGATCACGGTGTCCACGTCGTGCCAGGTTCCATCCACGCGCACCGCGTGCACAGGGGCACCCTTGGCCTCGGTCACGGTGCCGGAGACGACCACGTCGAGTGCGTCGGCGAACGGGCCGTGGGGTCCGTGCCAGGCCACTTTGCCAAGTTGGCCGTTTTGCTCGCGAACCAATCGCTTGGCGCCGCGCAGGCTGAGAATGCCGGGGGCGTCGTTGCCCGCAAACAGCGGCATGCCGTCGTGTTGTCCAGTGGCAACGGTGATGCGTTTGGCTTTCACCTCGAACAGGTCTTGGCCGCGGCGGAGCGCGACGGTGTCGCCGTAGATGCCAAAGGCGAGCGTTTTCGTCCACACTTCAGCACGGGTTTCTGGGATGGGTTCCGTTGTCCATTTGGCGTCTCCGCCAACGGTGGCCATTTCTTCCACCAGTAGAACCCGTCCTTTTGCTTCATTGGCGCGGCTGAGGCCGTGGTGCCCGGCGCCAATGATCAATTCGTCCACTTCCAATTCGTGCCGTTTGCCCCGCCATTCGGGGGTGCCAATCTTGGGTGCTTTGCCCCAGCCACTCATGAAGCGAACTGCTTGCAGGAAGCGGCGGTTGATCCAATTGGATTTGGTGAACGCGCCGTGCGGGTCGAAGCCCTTCCGGTACACCTTGTCCACGACGCTCAGGGCATCCATTTTGGCGGACCCGATGCGGTTCTGGGACGTCACAATCGACGGGGACGCGGCGGTCATGCATGAGGGGACGTTGGGGGTTCCGTCCACGTTCACGAAGCAGTTGGCACAGGAGCCGGTGTTGCAGTACACGCCACGTGGGCGGTGGTACTTCATGCTGCGGCCGATGACCTTCCGGTCGGCCTTCCACAACGCGCTTGCGAGGGTGTCCCCTTCTTCGTAGGGGATGGTGGCTCCGTCAAACTTGAACTCCAACGACTCCGGGACCGCACTGCGTGTAAAAACTACTTCCAAATGTCCAGCTTTCGGTACTCGGCGCCGAGTTTGAATCGAATGCCGTACCACCACAGTTTCCAGTCGCTCAGAAACGACCGAATGGGGTAGCGAAACGTGGCGGGGCGGTTGCGTTCAAGGACAAAATGGCCAAACCATGCAAACCCGTACCCTGACAGCAGGGCGGCCAGGAGCAGCCAATACGTGGTGAAGGGCGCCAAGATGACGAGGAGGATGGCAAGCGTGCTTCCAAACACGTGGAGGGCCACGTTGGCGGGGTCCTTGTGCTCGTGCAAGTAGTAGGGCCAAAACTCGGCCAAGGTTTTCCCAGGTTCCATGGGCGGAAATCTGGATCGGGGAACGTAAAGTTGCCCCTACCGTTGGCACGCGCAGTAGAACGTGCTGCGCCCGGATTGGACCATGCGTCGAACGTCGTGGCCGCGGGGACATTGCTCTTGTTGGAACACGGCGAGGTTTGCAATGAATTTCCCTGGTTCCCCGATGCTGTTGACGTAGTCGTTGAAGCTGGTGCCGCCTTGGGCGATGGAGTCCTGCAGCACGTCCACGATGCTGGTTGCGAGTCGCTCCACTTTGGATGCGGGGGTGTTGCAGGCAAGGCGGCGGGGGGAAAGGCCTGCTCGCCAAAGCGCTTCGCAGGCGTAGATGTTGCCCACGCCGGCAATCTTGGTTTGGTCCAGGAGGAATGATTTCAGCGGCGCTCGGCTGGTTCGTAGCAAAGGCGCCAAGGATTCGGCGGTTAGTTGCAGCCCGTCCACGCCGTAGTGGTCCACGTCGGAGGCCCACTCGCTGGGGCCGTACAGGCAGAGCCATCCAAAACGCCGCGGGTCCAGGAACCGCAACTCCGTTTCCTCAAACCGAAGCACGGCGTGGGTGTGTGCCGCCGTGGGGTCGGCGGGGGAGTGGAATAGGAATTTGCCCGTCATGCCAAGGTGCGCGCTCAAGGTGTGGCCGCTTGTGAAGTCGAAAAAGAGCACTTTGCCGTGGCGACGCACCGCGGCCACTTGCAAGCCGGTCAATTGGGAAAGGGGGAGAGAGGAGGGTTTCCGAAGAGGCACGTCGCTACGCCACGCCGACGTGACTTCGTGACCGACGAGCCGTTGCAGGCCCTGCTGGACCACGTACACTTCCGGAAGTTCGGGCATGTTCAGCCGAGGACCGTGGAGAAGGGTTCGCAATCGTTTGCCATCCAGGTTTTGTACAGGTCGTCCAGATCATCTGCTGGAACCGGGTCGCCAGGTTTCCAAAACCCGTGCTGCCATTCGCCCCAGATTTGTTGACTGCAGTATGAGTATGCGATCATGTACTCGCGATCTTCCTCCGTCATTTCATCAAATTGATGCCCGTACACTTCATCCAACACCGTGCGAATTTCTTGCTCCATGTTGCCAAGCCGGGCGTGGAAGGAGCCGTGGCCTTCGGTGAAACGATCCATCGCTTCACCTCCGATGGGAAGCGCAACCGCCCCACCCCATGTGATGACTCCTGGTGTCCTTTCCGCGGCGCGGAAGAATGCTTCCCGGAGCTCATGCACCGTGACCATTCCATCGGCAAGTGCGCAGTTGGGGTTTTGCGCACCGCAGCCGGCGGGGCCTGCTGCGATGATGCCGTCGCTTTGGAGGCGGGGGCTCTCCAGTTCGGCCCGCAGGGTGCGCAAGGAACTGGCATACATGCCTGCGGTCACGGGTGCGGCGTTGCTGGTTCCGCTGAAAGTGGACTCTGCGGCAATCGTGTCGCCCCCGGCGCTTGGGTACCCGCTGCCGTAGCTCGAGACGTCCACGGGTTTTCCATGGCCACTGTAGCTGGATTGGCTGCTGGGGCTGATGGCGCCGACGGTTACCAAGAAGTCGGGACCTTTCTGGCATGAATGTAGTGTGGATGTTGGTGCCACGAAGGCGTTGGCTTGGCCGTTTCCTGCACTCCAGAAGATTTGCTGCCCGCGCTCCACACCCGCCTGCAGGGGCGGAAGGGTGCAGCCGAAGTAAATGTTGTCCCGAACGGTCGTCGAACGGCCCCAGGAGTTGCTCTGCACATCAATCCATGGCTGGTTGCTCATCCATGGGTTGGCATCAACGCTGTAACCGTCCACGAACACGAGAAGGCACTCCGGGCATGAGCCGTGGATGTTCCCGACGCTGACACTGGTGGTTCCCACGCCGTGCGTTGCTGCTCCAAACCCGTCATCGTTGTCCATGTTTACGAAGCCAATCACCTTGGTTCCGGGGATGTAGCGGAAATGTACATTGTGGAGCGTGGATGTTTTTGCCTTGCTCCATTCAGACGCGTCCTTACCGTGCAAGTCGGTGGGGCTGGCGCTGGTTTGGGTTGAATCAATGGTCAAATCCATGGCTTCGTAGCTCGAAAACGACGACGGCTCCGGGAATCCTGGCAGCCATTCGTGTGGTGGCAAGTGGAGAGGCAAATCGTTGTCAGGGTCGTTGTCCAAGTGCTGTGGCATCAGGTCTGCGGCGAAGTCGATGTGGTATGGATTGAATCCGGTGTCCACGATGGCCAGCACCGTCACATCACCAAATTGGTACTTCCGAATTTCAGGTTCCTCTGGAGTCGCTGGTTCCGGGTCTGGGGTTGGAATCGGAGTCGGGTCCGGTTGGGGTGGGGTCGATTGTGGCTCCGGGTCTTTTTCAGGGGCGGGTTCCGGGGCAGGTTCTGGTTCGGGCGCGGAAACCTCGTTGTTCTGCAATTGTGTGTTGTCCGTAGATGATGGGGGTGCCGATGTTTCGTTGGAGATGCAACCAGACAAGGCAAGGGTGAAAAAAACGAGGAAAAAGAATCGATTCACAGGGGTGTCTGCGTCGAAATGCAAAAAACACTTGCGGATTAGGTGCCGCCGTCCTTGATTTGCTCCACGTCAACGACGGTTGCGATGACGGTGGGGCAGGCCACTTGGATGGCTTGGCGCAGGGGCCAGTTGGGGTCGGCGCCGGGGAGGTTGGTTCCGTCGTAGTCGCCGTGTTCCCATTCGCCCCAGATGGTTTGGCGGCAGTAGGAGTCGTTGATGAACCAGTCTTCTTCGCCGGGGACCATTTCGCCTTCGCCGTGGAGGGTGGCGTTGACGATGGCTTGCACTTCTTGCGCCCAGATGTCGTTGCCGTGCAGTTTGCCGATGAAGCTGCCGTGGCCTTCGCTGAGGAATTGCATCTCGGCGGTTTCAACGGGTGCGCCGACGCCGGTGATGCCAAGGACGGTGCCGCTGCTTTTGTGTTCGGCGGCTAGGAACAGGGCGTCCAGGAGTTCGTGTGTGGTGAGGGCGCCGTCTTCGAGGAATCCGCCTTCCACGGGTTGCCCTTCCACGATGAAGGTGCTGTTTTGTGGGCGGGGTACGGTCACTTCGTCGGCGGTGCGCAATTCGTAGAGCGCTTGCGCGTACATGCCTGCGGTGACAGGGGTTGCGTTGCTGGTTCCACCGAAGCCACCGGTGCAGTTGATGGTGTTGTCACAGTAGCCGCCGCTGGGGTAGCCGCTTCCAATGCTTGCCACGTCTGCGGGTTTGCCGTGTCCGAGGTAGGAGTCCTTGCCGTTGGGGTCGATGGCGCCGACGGTGACAATCCAGTCGGGTCCTTCTTGGCTGCTAAACAGGGTGGGGTTGGGGACGGTGAAGGTGTTGGCTTGTCCGTTTCCTGCACTGAAGAAGATGGCTTGGCCGTTCTCCGTTGCTTCCTTTTGCAGTTGGGTGTCGCTGCCGGCGTACATGCGGTCGCGCATGACGAGGCTGTAGCCGAAGCTGTTGGTTTGCACGTCAATCCAGTCTTGTTCGAGCACCCAGTTGCTTGCGGTTTCGCCGCCGCCGTTGTTGACGAAGACGAGCAGGCAGTTGGGGCAGGAGCCGTGCCAGTTGCCGACGCTCACGGTGCTGGTTCCGACGCCGTGGCTGCTGGCTGCAAAGCCGTCGCCGCCTGCGGTGTTGACGTAGCCGACCACTTTGGAGTTGGGGATGTAGTGGTAGTTGATGTTGGATGCGCTGCTGCTTTGCACTTTGCTCCATTCCTCGGAGTCGGCGCTGTGCAAGTCGTTGGAGTTGATGGATTCATCAATGTCGCCTTCCGCGTAGCTGTAGTCGAGGCTCAACGCGGTGTAGGATGCGAATCCGTCGGCTCCGGGGTGGCCGTCGATCCATTCATGGGGTGGCAAGTGGAGGGGTAGGTCGTTGTTGGGGTCCGCGTCGAGGTGTTGCGGCATTTGGCTGCCAACCATGTCAAGGATGTATGGGTTGAAGCCGCCGTCGATGACTGCGACGACCACGACGCCGTCGCCGTTTTGGTCCATGTTTTGTGGCGTGTCGCCCGTGTTTTCGTCGCCGTCGTCCCCGATGCACCCGGAGAGGGCCATGAGGGTCAGGAGGGTTGCGATGAGAATGCGCATGGTGGCCGATTTGGTGTCGCCCTTTCAACCGTTGCGGCGTTTCCACAAGGCTCGCGCGCTGTTGTCGCGGAGGTGGCCCGCTCAATTCGCTTATGAGGGGCTTGCCTGTGTGCCTGTTTCTCCATGCGTGGACCTGTCGTGAGCGCCGGCCAGAAGGCCTACTTTGACCGCCTGTACGCGGACGCCATGAAGGAATACGCCGTCGCGGAGGTGGCGCGCAAACAAGGCCGCGATCCGAGCCTGGAAGTGGAGATTCCTCCAGCGGAGGACTTGGCGGCCCGCGTGGAAGCCCAAGTGGGTCCCGTGGGCGTTGCGGAGCGCATTCGCGCCGTCACGAAGGAACTTGGAAATCGGGAACTGGTGAGCTTGCGCGTGGCAAGCGAAGTGGCCGGTGAGTTGCACGAGAAGGGCGAATCGAAGGAGAAATGCCTTGACCAAGCGGTCCGCACCGGCCTGAGCATCCTCACCGAGGGTGTGCTGGTTGCCCCATTGGAGGGCATTGCGGAAGTGAAGCTGGGCATCAACAACGACGGCACCGACTACGTGGATCTGTTCTTTGCGGGCCCAATCCGCGCCGCCGGTGGCACGGGGCAAGCCATGAGCGTCCTCATTGCGGACGTGGTGCGTCGGGAGTTGAAGATTCGAAAATTCCAACCCACGGACGCCGAAGTGGAGCGGTACAAGGAAGAAATTCCCGCGTACAAGCAAGCCGCCAACTTGCAATACACGCCCACGGGGGACGAAATTGAACTCATTGCGAAGAACTGCCCCGTCTGCATCAACGGCGAGGGCACGGAGCAAGAAGAAGTGACGGGGAACCGGGACTTGCCTCGCGTGGAAGGCAACCGCCTCCGCGGCGGCGCCTGCCTCGTGATGGCAGAGGGTCTGGTTTTGAAGGCCCCGAAGTTGATGAAGCACATTGACAAATTGGGCTTGGAGGGCTGGGATTTCCTCAACACGTTCTTGAAAAAAGGCAAGAAGGACGAAGGGGACGGCGCGGAAGAGGACCCGAACGCCTTGCCTGCAATTCCTCCCATCACGAAATTCGTGAAGGACATCATCGCCGGCCGACCCGTGTTTGCGCACCCCAGTGAGCGCGGCGGTTTCCGGCTTCGGTATGGTCGCAGCCGAACCGCGGGCCTTGCCAGCAATGCATTCCACCCCGCAACCATGGTTCTCCTGGACGATTTCTTGGCCGTGGGGACGCAATTGAAAGTGGAGCGGCCCGGGAAG
Source organism: Thermoplasmatota archaeon (assembly GCA_049619235.1). Classification (GTDB taxonomy): domain Archaea; phylum Thermoplasmatota; class E2; order JACPAO01; family JAHFTW01; genus JBMZMP01. The sequence continues at coordinate 8,076 of JBMZMP010000016.1, read as the reverse complement.
GGAACCCTTGCGACGCCATGCGACACCATCGACGGCCCCACGGTGCTCCTCAAGAGCGGCGAAGTTCGCAAGGTGCGCTCCATTGCGGAAGTGAAGGAAATTCGGCCCATGCTGCAAGAAATCCTTGACCTCGGAGAAATTCTCATTCCATTCGGCGAGTTTGCCGAAAACAACGCCTTGCTGCCCCACGCGTCGTACTGCCAGGAATGGTGGGTGCAAGAATACCACAAGGCGACTGGCAACACGGACGAACCGGAGCCGACCGCTGGCGCAGAGATGATTGCCCTCACGGAGTTGGGCGTGCCCTTGCACCCACACGGGACCCATTTGTGGCACGACCTCACGGCAATCGAAATCCGGGAACTCAGCGACCAGTTGCAAAACCGTGCCTGGGACAACGGCATCACGTTCCCCCTCGAAGCAAAGGCGTCATTGGAGGCATTGTTGTGTCCGCACACCCAAGCCGAGGAGGGGCTACGCGTGGAGGAGCCGGACGCTTGGCCGCTGCTTCGATGCCTTGGCTACGACGTGCAAGAGGGCAGCCTCGTTGCGACGCCCCGGCGAACCATCCTCCGAGATCCTTGCCAACCGGACTTCACAACTCCGTACCCAACCGTGGAGCTTGTGAGTCGGCTCGCCGGGTTCACGGTTCGCCCGAAGGCACCGTGTCGCATCGGTGGCCGCATGGGCCGCCCCGAGAAAGCGGATGTGCGGAAGATGACGCCCCCTGCGCATGGCTTGTTTGCCATTGGCCAAAGCGCCGGCAACACCCGCCTCATCGCGGACGCCGTGAAGTCGGACCATGTGGAGTTGGACATCGGGGAGAGGGTTTGCAGTTGCGGCCAAAAGACCTGGAAACTGCTTTGCCCACGCTGCGGCAACCACACCAACCCCGCCGAGAAGCCCCCCAATGCGGATCCCTTCGACCGCGTGTACACCACGATTTCCCTCCGCGAAGAATACGCGTCCGCGTTGAAGAACCTCGGATTCGACCGGTTGAAGGCGCCTGCCAAATTCAGTGTCCGCG
>JBMZMP010000016.1:0-7013 GCA_049619235.1 Thermoplasmatota archaeon | reverse complement strand
AAGACGGGACCGTCCGGTTCGACATGACGGACATCCCAATCACCCACTTCAAGCCCGACGAAATCCATGCCCCCGTTGAACGCCTGCGAGAACTGGGGTACACGGAGGACTGGAACGGCGAGCCCTTGGAACGTGGGGACCAAATCGTGGAACTCCGCGTGCAAGACATCGTGGTCAGCAAGGGCTGCATGGAGTACTTCCTCCGCACCACGCAGTATGTAGACGAGTTGCTGGAACGATTCTACAAACTGGACCCCTACTACAACTGCACAACGGTCTCGGACATGATTGGCCAATTGGCCATCGGGCTCGCCCCTCACACCAGTGGCGGCGTCCTGACGCGCATCATTGGTTGGTCGGACATCCAAGGCCACTTCGGCCATCCGTACTTCCACGCGGCAAAGCGTCGCAACTGCGACGGCGACGAAGACGCGGCCATGCTCCTCATGGACGGCTTGCTCAACTTCTCAAAAGGCTACGTGCCGGACAAGCGGGGTGGCCTCATGGATTTGCCACTCGTGTTGACCACCCGTTTGGACCCAAACGAAATCGACAAGGAGGCGCACAACGTGGACTGCCACCGTCGCTACCCCCTCGAGTTCTTCGAGGCAACCACGCGACACGCGAATCCCAAGGACGTGGCCGGCATCATGGACTTGGTGGAAGGCCGCGTGGGCACAGAAGCGCAGTACGAGGGCTTTGGGTTCACCCATGACACGGCGGACATCGCGGAAGGGCCACGCATGAGCGCGTACAAGGTGCTGGAGTCCATGATGGACAAGATGACGGCGCAAATGGAACTGGCTCGGAAAATTCGGGCCGCCGACGAAGCGGACGTGGGTGCGAAGGTGATCGGAACCCACTTTTTGCCTGACTTGATGGGCAATTTGAAGGCGTTTTCAAAGCAGAAAGTGCGTTGTCCTGCTTGCAACGCCAAGTACCGCCGCATGCCATTGAAGGGCGTCTGCTTGCAATGCGAGAACCCCAAACTGACGCTTACCGTGCACGAGGGGAGCGTTCGCAAGTACCTCAACATCAGCAAGGAAATTGCGGTGCGGTACAACATTGATTCCTACACGCACCAGCGCATCCTCATCCTCGAGCAGGCCGTGGAGTCATTGTTCAACAATGACAAGGTGAAGAAGGCGAAACTGGACGATTTCTTCTAACCGTCCAGCGCCAGCCGGCCATTGCGTGGCGCCTATCGTTTCTTTCCCGGGGCTGGGTCTTCTTGCCAATTGTATTTGGCGCCGTCCGCTTCCCCTCGCGCCAGCCACGATGCAATCTTGGCCCGCTTGAAGTCCATGAGATTCCCTTCCAAGGGCTCGGAGGGCCCCATCCAGCGAAATGCAATGGGGCGGCGCTTGCGCCAGAACCGGTGCTTCTTCAGAAACTCGTTGCTTTCGAGGCCGCGGCGGATCTCCCGGTTCAACGCTTGGTAATGGTGCAGCTCCGTGACCCGGGCCAGCACCTCTGGAATGTTGCGGGCTTCCTCGGGGACGCAGCGTTGCAATGGATGCGCCATGATGGCAAGCACATGGGTGGCACCGGCCCGAATCGCCGGTCGAAGAGGGGTGTTGTTGACGACGCCACCGTCAAAGAATTGCTGCCCGCCAATGGTGATGGGAGGAAACAACCCAGGGATGGCGCTGCTTGCAAGGAGGTGCTCCACCGTCAGTTCTTCCCGGGTCCAATTGGCAATTTCCCCGGTTGCAGTGTTCACTGCGGTGCAGGTGAACGGAATGCCGGGGCCATTGAGGGCGTCCCAGTCGATGCGGGCTTGCAGGTACTTCCGGAGCGGCTCTGTGGAGGCGAGGCTGCTCCAGGACTTGAACCGCCACGCGTCCCGCCGCCACTTGGAAACATGGCCTTCAATGTCCAACCAGGCCCTGCGCATCTCTTCCGGGGAGGAGCCACTGGCGATGAATGCGCCATTGATGGCGCCGACGCTCGTGCCCACGAGGCAGTCTGGGGCGTAGCCTTGCTGGTGCAGGCCGATGTACGCCCCGAGTTGGTACGCGCCTTTGGCGCCGCCGCCGGACAGGACGAGCGCTTTCACGCATGGAAATCGACGCTGCTACGGTTCAATGCTTGGATGTTGGCCAACCAGGGTTGGCATCACAAAAGGGAAGGGAAAGGGTGGAAGAGGAAATCGGGTTGGATTATGCGCCGCGGCGTTCTTTGGCCTTGACGCGCAAGTCCGTCTTCTTGCACTTGCGGCAGCGGAGTGCCTTGGGAGCGTTGGTGACTCCACAGTGCATGCAGATTTTCTTGATGAGGGTGCGCTTAATCGCTTCTGGGAATGCCATGGACAGTCTCCTGTAAGTAAGCGGCCCACAAGGGTACCGTATAAGAGGCTTGGGGGTTCAGCGCGGTCCCAAACGGCAAGACTTGGGGTGCATTGGGGTTGCAAAAAAAGAGGTGGGGAAAGGGATGCATTTGGTGAAAGGATCCCGGGGCCGGTGGGAGGTCCGGCCCCGGGGCGCCGTTCGTGGGGGAGCCGCAGGGTTTGGGAGGAAACCCCTGCGCCACGGAGGCGGTGTTCAAAGAGGGAAAGGTTCGAGGCGGGTTTATGCGACGAAGTCAATGCCGCCGACGCCGGTGTTCACGGGGTTCGTAACTGGGCGGCGGGCGATGCTGGTTGGGCGTTCCGGTTGAAAGCCTACTTCGTGAAACTCGGCCTTGGGGGCCTCGGTGTTTGCTTGGGGCTCGGTGGCCTCGTGCGTGCTGATGCCGGTCATGATGCTCATGACGCGGATGCGGCCTTCGAATTCGGGGGTGACGCGAGCGCCCCAGATGACGTTGGCGTGGCTGTCCAGCTCGTAGGTGAGGTTTTCGGCCACTTCTTCAGCGTGCTTGAGGGTGAGGTCGGGTCCGCCGGTGATGTGGACGAGGGCGCCGGTGGCGCCGCGGTAGTCCACGTCGAGGAGGGGGTGGTTGAGTGCTTCTTGGACAACAGCCGAGGCACCGTCTCCGGTCTTGGCTTCTCCCCAGAGCATCACAGCAACGCCGCCTTCGCCCATGATGGCCTTGACGTCTGCGTAGTCGAGGTTGATGAGGCTGGGGGTGGTGATGGTTTCGCTGAGGCCTTTGACGGTCTCGGCGATGAGTTGGTCCATGACACTGAAGGCTTGGTCAATGGGCAGGTTTGGCACGTACTTCAGGAGGCGGTTGTTGTCGAGGACAATGACGCTGTCGGCGCGGCTGCGCAACTTTTGCAGCGCTTGGTCGCCCTTGACGATGCGTGCGCGTTCCACGTTGAAGGGGGTGCTGACCATGCCGACGACGATGGCGCCGTGTTTCTTGGCAATGTCTGCGACGACGGGTGCGGTTCCGGATCCGGTTCCGCCACCCATGCCTGCGGTGATGAAGACAAGGTCTGCTCCTTTGAGCATTTCTTCGAGCTTGCCGCGGGCTTGTTCGGCGCAGCGTTCGGCCACTTCAGGGTAGCCACCGGCGCCAAGGCCGCGGGTGATGGTCTTGCCGACAAGGAGTTTCTTGTCTGCTTCGACCAGGTCAAGCGCTTGCTTGTCGGTGTTGATTGCAATCGTTTCGGCTCCCTTGACGCCAATGGCGTGGAGGCGGTTGATGGTGTTGCCACCAGCTCCACCGCATCCAACGATGACGATTTTGGGTTCTCCGAAGTTTTCGTATTCTTGTAGTTCTTGCTCTTGGGTGTAACCAACAGCGGCTCCAATTAGGCTTTGCATGTTTTGCGGCTCCTCTCGCTGGCGATTGTTGCTGGAGTGGGGGGCCGCATCGCCGTACGATCCCCTTCCTGTTTGCATCCCATCCCTCAGTGAGGAATGTTAGAGGTTGTCTAGCATGCCTTCGAGTTCCGCCTTGAGGCGTTCCTTCGCAGAGCGGAGTTTCTGAAGCTCCATCATGCCTTCCTCGGCTGCAATCATGTCCTTTGCCTTGGCCCCTTCATGTTCGAGGAACATGCGCAATGCGGATCGTACCACTTCGGTGCGGGTTCCGTATTGTCCGAGGTCGACGAGGGTGTCAATCTTGTGGATGACGGAGGCGTCGAGTCGGAGGGTGAGGCGTTCGGTGGGCATGTTTGCTTCCTTGGTTGTCAGACAACCTGTGGTCGACTTTGACATCCAAACGACCCTTTTGGAATCGTTTGTCTGACATTGTCTGACACTTGCATTGGGGCCTGCCTATTTAAGCCTATACCAAGAATCGCAAGAGAAAGGCGACTTTTCTCCTTATGGGTGGGGTTGGTGAACCTACGTTTCACCTGCATTTCCTTTGGAATTCCACTTGCAATGGGGGTCTGACCAAGCGTCAGCTGTCTGACACATCCAACGGCAACACGCCCGTGCGAACCCAAGCGCCAAGGCGCCCCCAGTCTGCCAAATAGGTCTCGCGCCACGCCTGCCGGTAAATGATCGCAGCTGGGTGGAGCATGCAAAACACCGGAACACCATTCTTCCCCTCAACAAATTGTCCGCGCACATCGCCGAACTTCTTCGGCGCATCCTCCACCAACCCTGACAGCCCGTGGCGGCCAAGTGCCACCAACGCCTTCGGTCGCAACGCCTCCACCTGCGCATCCAGCCACGGCTGGCACGCCTCCTTCTCCTCACGCTTCGGGTCGCGGTTCTTCGGCGGCCGGCACTTGTTGATGCTCGTGACAAACACGTCCTCCCGCGTCAAACCCGCGGCCTCCAAGCCCAAATCCAAGTTCTTCCCCGCCGCGCCGCAGAACGGTCGCCCAGACTCATCCTCGTTCTTGCCGGGCGCCTCCCCCACCAGCATCAAACCAGACGTCATCGCCCCCTCTCCTGGAACTGCCATGATGCGGGTCTCTCCGAGGGGGCAGCGCACGCAAGCGCGGATTTCGTCGGCAATCTCCTCCACTGAGGCCATGCACCAGCAACGACCGATTTCATAAGGCACCTCCTCTTGGCCCGCGTATGCTTGAAGACCTGCGCCACGTGGAACGTGCCCAATGGCACCGCTACCTATTCTACGTGGACCTCGCCGTCATCGCCATCTTCGTCATCAGCCTCATCCTGTTGATCCGCCACAGCTTCATGGCCGGTCAATGGTACGCCAAAGGCGAATTCAGCATCAGCACCGACGGCCTCTGGCTCGTGGTCGCAGACACCGTCTTCCTCACCGCCACCGTCTGCTGGATTTTCTTCCGGTTCTTCCGCAGCCAATACCTCATCTTGACCAAGCGGTTCTGAAGCCACCCCCTTCGCCGGACGCCTTATGAACCGCGCCATTTGAGGAAAATTGTGGCCAAACCTCGTGTTGTCATCGCCGGCGCCGGATTTGCAGGCGTCAAAACTGCCAAAGCCCTCCGCGGCAAAGCAGACATCACCCTCATCGCGCCCACGGACCGCTTCGTCTACCTCCCGCTCATCCATGAATTGGTGAGTGAAAACGAAACCCCCCGAGGCGTCAGCAAGCGACTCACAGACATCTTCCAAACCGCCACCCTCGTGCAAGGCAAAGTGGACGCCATTGAAGGAAAAGAAGCAGTTCTCGAAAGCGGCGAACGCATCCCATTCGATTACTTCGTCAGCGCAGTCGGCGCCGAACCCAACGACTTCGGCATCCCCGGCGTCCGCGACCACACCTTCAGCTTCTACAGCATCAGCGACGCACTCCTCGCAAACGGCAACCTGAAAGCAGCTGCCGCCCGCGTGTACGGCCGCCCCGTCAAAGTGGTCGTCATTGGCGCCAGTTTCACCGGCGTGGAAGTGGCTGGGGAAGTGAAGGAACTCATGGAGAAACTGGACGTCAGCCACGACATCGAACTGCTCGACGCCGGCACCCAGATTTTCCCACACCAAGCGACTGAGTTCCAAGAAGGCGTCTCCGCGGCGCTTGACGAACTCGGCCTTAAGGTCCGCATGGGCGCAACCATCACCGGCGTCGAGAAGGGCCAAGTGCTCCTCGGCGACGAAGTGGTCAAGGCGGACGTCATTCTGTGGTGCGCCGGGGCCCGCCCCCGCCACATCGAAGGCGTCAACCCCCACACCGACTTGACCCTCCGCGACCCGGACCGGGACGACGTGTTCATCGCCGGCGACGCAGCACTCTTCGACCGCGAATTGGGCATCCCCAAGTTGGCACAAACCGCGGAAGGACAAGCACCCATCGTTGCCCACAACATCCTGCACCCCGACCGCATGAAGTCCTATGAATTGGACCTCAAGGGAGTCATTGTCAGCATCGGGCAAAAGCGCGCCGTCGCCCAAATCGGCGACACCGTGATGGCCGGGAAGATTCCCTGGCACCTCAAGAAGCGTCTCTACAAGACGAAGATTTTGCTGTACTAATTGGTGGCCGCGGCCATAGCTCGCCGTTTGGCCAATCGGTTTGGCTCGAGAGCCCAACCGTAGTAGTAGAGGCCGATACCGCCAACAAACAAGTGGACTTGGGAAACAACGGGCGAGTCCCAAATCCACACATCTGTGATGGCGAAGAACACTGACATGTTGCCGAGGAAGCCCGTTACGTAGTACACAATTTTCGGTGGGTCGCGGGTCCAGTACAGCACTGCAAAGTTGAGCATGAGGAGGATGGTTCCGGTCCAAATCCATTGCATGATGGTGGACTGCTCCAAAGCCTCGTTTGGGGACCATCCGGGAAGAATGGTTGCATGAATCAAGATACGATGGACAAGCAAAATCAATAGCCCAACCAAGCCGAACCATTTTGCATTTCGAACTCGCTTCACAATCGCAACGGGGTGGGTGCGCATTTGAAAGCTCCGCGAGCAACCCCCTTAAGTAGCATTCCTGAGTCGGCGCGTTTGCGCCAATCGAGAAGGTTGGCGTCCCGGCGATAGGCGGGGACTAGATGGGGAGCTGGGCGTCCCTTACGCGTAGTCTGTAGCGCGGTCGAAATCCCTGTTGTTGCGCGGGTGTCGCCATGGGCCTTCGTCTTACGATGAAGCCTCGTCCTTTGAGGTCGGCGGTGTCAGGATCCATTCCGGAAGGAATGGCGAATGGCTTCGAAGCGGGAACCGGGTCAGGCTCGGAAGAGAG
>JBMZMP010000015.1:0-16991 GCA_049619235.1 Thermoplasmatota archaeon | reverse complement strand
TAGATTAAATTTTCTAAATAAAGAAGATTAATTGTCTGAAAATAAAAAACCCCTCATTAACTGAAGGGTTTATTTTAAACTTGTAATGTAAGGGTTAACTTGGGTGGAAGACCGGATTCGAACCGGCGACCGACGGATTAAGAGTCCGTTGCTCTACCTGGCTAAGCTAGCAGCCCAGTTGGAATCTCTCGAAGAGAGATTTCGACGCTCATGAGGCCTGCCAAGGCCTTATGGCCGGAATCCAAGATTCCTCGCCCCAAGGGGCGTATTTTCCGCCGACTTGGGTCCGATATATGAGGTTATTCCTCTGGCGGAACCACCATCGCAATCGGTTTCACCGAATCGAACCGGCGTCCTTCGAGATGCCCGAAGGGCACAGTTTGCTCCCCGAGCGCAGCGAGCGGGGGCACGCTTGATCGAACTTTCGCAAAGTTCGGGGTTATTCTTCCTCGTCCGTGGCGCCGCAGCCGTAGAGGTCTTGCAGGCGTTCCATTTCGTCGTCGTCTTCGAAGACGGTGAGGAATTCGGGTTCCACGTTGTCGGTGACGTACACGGTTTTGCCGGCGCGGAGGATGGTGGTGCCTTCGCGTTGGGCTTCTTGCACGTCGATTTCGAGGAGGATGGGGTCTGGGTTGTGGACGCGCCCGGCGCTGTACGCTTTTTCGGCGGTGGCGCTGAGGTGGATCATGTTGCGGTCTCCGGGGCGGAGGCCGGCTTCGAGGATGATGTCCAGTTCTTCTTCGGCGACGGGGAAGTAGAGGTGTTCGCAGGTCGCTTCTGGGAGGTCGTCCAAGTTGACGTCGACGCTGTGGGCGTACGTGGCGCGGATCATGCCGCCGTCGATTTGGTAGCGGCCCTTGTCGTCGGTTGCGACGAGGGCGATGATGTGGTGGCGGCGGAGCCAGCGCTTGTAGTTGTGGCGTGCTTCACGGATGGCTTCGACGAATTCTTCGAGGTCCACCCAGCCGCGGCCGTCCATGGTGAGGTCGAAGCGTTCTGGGAAGTGACGCAGGATTCCTGCCATCATGCGGCCGATGCGGTCGATTTCGTGGTCCTTCATGAGGAAGCGACCTTGTTCGTCGCAGAGAGGACATTCGTCGCCGCGGAAGTAGCCGTGCTTGGAGCATTGTGCAAGCATAGAGGGAAGAGAGGGACTTGAACCCCCGTATCAGGCTTTGCAGGCCCGCGCATAGCCGCTTTGCTATCTTCCCGTATCCCGCGCCACACAGGTCCCCGATTTAACGGTACGGGATGATGTCAGCAGGAGTTGCAAATGGTGTTGGGGTCGAGGCCGCCGGTGATGAGGGTCACGGTGATGTCGGCGGTGACTGCCAGGTGGACTGCCACGCCGCTGGTTTCCGGGGTGGCTCCGGCGCCGATTGGCTGCCATTTCAGTGTGAACGGTTGGTCCGCGTCGAAGGTACTTGTGGTTTGCAGGGCGTCGTGGCTGCTGGTGGCGTTGTGGGTGAGGATGAATCCGCCTTGGCCGCTTTCCTCGAAGCCGCCCACGTGGTTGTTTTGCTCGGCCCAGAAGCGGTGTGGATTGCCGTTTGAAAACTCCACTTCGACGATGACGTGGTCGGGGGCTTCAGAGGCAAAGTCCAGGGGCAATTCATGGCTGCTGCTGCCGCAGGGAACGTCCACGGCGACGGCGTTGGCTTGGCATTCGGTGAAGAGCGTGAATTGGTGCACGGACACTTGCCCCCCCGTGGAGAATGTGCGTGAAGCGGGGATTTGCGCTTGCGTGGTTTCCCCTGCGGTGACGGTGGCTTGCAGTGTTTTGGTTTCGTGGCCGGGCGCGGTGGCGTTGAGGGTGTAGTCGCCGGGTGGGAGGTTGGTGAATCCAAATTCGCCGTTTTCGTCGGTGCGGGTTTCCAGCTGCAATTCGTTGAGTTTGACGAGGGCGCCGGCGAGGGGCCGAAATCGGTCGTCGATGAGCAATCCACTGATGGCGCCTGTGCCGTCTGCGGGCTCGTCGGATCCAACGGCCGGCTCCGGGGCTGGGGTGGCGCAGCCTGCCAGGAGGATGGCGGTGAAGAGGACGAGCAAGCGCATGTGATTGGAGCCTGCGGCGGTCGTTAAAGGCCTATTGGGCACTTCGTGGGAGCGTCAGCAGTACACGCAGTAGGTTGCAATGTCTTCGTCCGGTTCCCCGATGAAGAGGCTGTGGAGGAACTTCGCTTTCACGGCGAGGTGGACGCCCACGCCGCCGCCGAGGAAGAAATTGTCCACTTGGCCCAGTTCTTCACTGAGGGTTCCGTACACGATGATCTCGGTTTGGATGGGGTAGTTGTTGAGCCACGGGTCATTTGTGAAGATGGCTTCGTGCTCGGTGTTGGTTTCGTTGATTTGCAGGGTCATTTTGATGTAGTCCCCGCTGAAGACGTCGTTGGCGTAGAAGGGAATGCCTTCGCCGTCTGGCCACCAGAGGTCCACTTCGAAGCGGCCTGGGTTGTTGGCCTTCATTTCGGAAACCAGGTACGTCACGTCTTCGTAGCCGGTGTAGTCCGCGTCGAAGGTGCGGCGGTGGCTGTCTCCGGAGAGGTCCGTGGAGCAATCAAAGGGCAGCGCCACCACCAGGGAGAGCACGCAGTCGAGGAAGACGGCGTATTGGTATGTGATGAGGGCGTTGTCGTCGTTTGCCAGCCGGCGGGCGCCCACTTCCGCTTCCGAGTATTCGTCCGCGACCACTTGGATGTTGGTGGGTTTGGCTTCGTGCCCATCGCTGTTGACGCGAATCGTGTATGTTCCTGGCTCTAGGCCCACGAATCCGAATTCCCCGTTGAGGTCCGTAGTGGCCACGAGGCCGGTGGGTTGCAACAGAATGGTTGCGTCTGGGATGGGTCGGAATCGGTCGTCGATGAGGAGGCCTTGGATGCCGCCTTTTCCGGTGCCGAGTGGGCCGGTGCCGACGGCAGGCTCTTCGCCGCTGTTGTCTGCGCAACCGGCAAAGGCCACGCAGATCAGGAGGAAAATCGCGATTCGCATGGAAGAGTGGTGGAAGGGGGAGAAGATAAGGTTTCTAGCGTCCGCCTCGAACCACTAGCAGAGTACGCAGTAGGTGTCCACGTCCACTTCGGGTTCGCCGAGGAACAAGGATTGGATCACTTGTGCGCGCACGCCAATCTTGACACCGACACCGGCTCCAACGGGGGTTGGGGCAAGGGTTTCGTGGGTGTCGCTCCAGGCAAACATGATGGTTTGGAACTCTTGGCTCATGTCGAATTCCACGTTGCGGGTGCCGCAGTTGGGTTGTTCGATGATGGCTCCGGGCACCATTTGGATGCGCAGGTAGGGTTCGTTGGTGCTGCATTCCGCGTAGTACGTTGCGCCGATGCCGCCGGTGTCTGGGTCAAGGCGACGCACGGCGATGTCGTAGGAGCCGGGTTGGTTGAACGTGGCTTCCGTGATCATGTACGTGGCGTCATCGATGTAGGCGCTGAAGTTGCTGCGGAAGTCGGTGCGGGCGCCTTCCAGGGACAAGTCCAGCGTGCAGGGGAGCCAGGCGCTGCTGACCACGGGGGTTTCGGCGCTGCATTCGGTGAACATGGTTTGTTCTTGGGTGATGATGGTGCTGCCTTGCTCCACGAGGCGGCGGGCCACGAGGGTCACTTCGGCGAACTTGCCGGCTTCCACGGTGACGAGTTGGCTCTTGCCTTCGTGGGCGTCTGCGGTGATGCGGAGCGTGTAGCGGCCGGGTTCGAGGTCGATGACGGTGAATTCCCCGTTTTCGTTGGTGTGGATTTCCAGCGCCTTTTCTTGCAGGAAGATGAAGCCAACGTCTTGATATTGGGTTTCGGCGGTTTCACCGAGTTCGATGGGGCGGTACAAGTCGTCCACGAGGAGACCTGCGATGGCGCCCATGTTTCCAAGGTCGTGGTTGTCTTTGTCCACGAACTTCGTGGGGTCGTTTTCTTCACTGTCTCCGGCACAGCCTGCAAGGGCGATGACGAGGAACATGGCGGTGATCATTTTGTGCATTAGAATTTCCTCCTGAGGGCGAGGCCGAGCAAGCCGAGGGTGCCTAGGGACACGAGCAGGCCGATGCCTGGGGTGTCTTCGGTTTCACCTTCGGTGCCGGTCACTTCGTTACCTTCCGTGTCGGTTCCAAAGGCTTTGGCGCCTTCCACGGTGAAGCCTGCGCGCGCGGTTGCGGTGCTGGTTCCAGCGACGTTTGGCACGGAGATGTCGATGACGTAGTCACCGTTGGCTGCTTTTTCGTCACGGAATTTCCAGAGGTAGGTGATTTCCGCGGCTTTGTCGTGCAGGCCGTGCACGTGGGCGTTTTGGCTGACGACGCGCTTCAGTTCGCCGGGGGTGCTTGGGCCGGTGACGCTGACGGTCATGTTGTTGACGTCCACGTCGTAGGTGCCCCAGGGGCTGTTTACGCCGCTGTGGATGAGGAGGGTGCCTGCCGCCACTTGTGGGTGCAGGAACTCAACGTACACGGGGTTCATGATGTTGAGTTTCATGTGGGGTTGGTACGCGTCGGAGGCGTGGAAGCGCATGTAGCCTTCCGCGAATTGATCCGGTTCGGCTCCGTATTCGGCGAATTGGTACCAGTCAAGGCGCACATTGAATGCTTCCGACTTTGGGATGGTGCCTTGTTGGATGGTGAGTGGGATGGCCACTTCGATGATGCCGTTTTCGTCCGGGAACAGGGTTGGGTCGGTGAGTGGCAGGGCCGCGCACACGTCTTCGATGGGGAGGCCACTGGCGCCGACTTCGTTGCCGGCGCAGAGGTTGTACGTTTCGGAGCCGCTCATGATGAGGGTGCCTTGGTCAAGGTCTGCGTCTTTGCCGGGGTCGTCGCCTTCGCGCACGTTCACGTCGAAGGTGAAGGTGGGGAGGGCGTTGGGGGCAAAGTCGAGGCCGGTGAAGTCGCGTACTTCAACGTAGAGGTACACGACGGGTTGGACGCCTTGGTCGAGGACCACGTCGGCCGCGATGCCCCGTTCGGGGTGGAATCGGGGTTTGCCGTTTTCTGTGATCTTGTATTCAACGGGGCCTGCGGTGCTGGTTCCGTAAATCGTGTTGAAGTCCCATTCTACGCCGTACAACGTGTTCACGGGGGTGCCCGTGATGGTGGGGAAATTGCTTCCGCCCACTTCGAAGTATTCGGTGTTCATGGGTTGGGTGTTGATCACGAATCGGTTCAGGGTGTCGAAGATGTGGAAGTACAACGTCGTGTCTGTGGATTCGTTCGGGTTGCTCAATTGAGCCGTGGCGGTGGGTGCGAGGAGACACACTACCAGGGCAGCGAGCACCTTCTTGGAATGCATACCACAACCTTCCACAGCGCTTACTTGAAGTTTGTGCAATCGTTAGGATGCAGCACTAAAACCCCGGGGATTCGGGCACAAGCAAGAGCCGTCGGAAGTCCCTGCTATTGGCAGAGGGCGCAGTAGGTCTCGATGTCCACGTCGGGCTCGCCAAGGAACAGGGTCACGAGGTAGTTTGCCTTGATGCCGTATTGGATGCCCACGCCGCGCGAGTCAAAGCTGGAACTGTACAGTGGACCGAACACGGTTTGGGTTTCCTGCTTGAATTGCCCTTGCGCCCACAGTTGTACCGTGATGTCCACGTCGTTGAGCCAGGGGTGGTTGCGTTGCTCCAAATCGAAGGGACTGGTTTCATTGTACTTGGCCCACGCCTTCAGGTATTGTCCTTCCGTCAGAAGCTCGTTGATGTAGTAATTGCCGGAGTTGGCGCCTGCCCGCATCACCATCTTCAGGGGCCCGCTTGCGCTGGCTTCCTTGCTGGAGTGCATTTCGATGAAGAAGTACGTGATGTTGGAACCGTATTTTTGGTAGTCCAGGCGCAAGTGTTGGCGGTTGGTGTCTCCGGAGACATCTGGTGGAAAGTAGTTCCCGCAGTCCAAGGTGGAGTCGGGCCGGCTCACGTTGCACGCGATGAATGCGGCGTGGTGTTCCGTGATGATGTTCTCCCCTTCCGTTGCCAGGCGGCGGGCCGGGATTTGCGCGTCCTCAAAGATGCCCTCCGTGACACGAACTTTGATCGGTTTGGCTTCGTACCCATCCACTTGGGTTCGGAGTGTGTACGTTTCCGGGTCCAAATCTACGAAGTTGAATTCACCGTTCTCGTTCGTGGTGGCGGTGAGTCCAATGGGTTGCAGGAGAATGAGTGCTTCGGGAATTGGCCGGAATCGGTCGTCAATCAATAGCCCCGCGATGGCACCCTTTCCAGCTTTGAGTTGGAATTCTTCCTTGTCCACGAGGGTGGTTTGATCGCCTGAGTCTTCTCCGGCGCAGCCTGCAAATGCCAGGGCAACGAAGAGCATCCATACGTGTTTCATAAAAATGGAGAAAGAGGGGGGAAGAAAACCGTTGTTGCTTTGCCGTTTCAGCTTAGCCGCACAGACCACAGTAGGTTTCGATGTCCTCGGAGGTTTCTCCAAGGAACAAGGTCACCAAGTAGTTGGCTTTCAGGCCAACTTGGGGTCCGAAGCCGCGGTTGTCCACGGTGCCAAAGACTGGGCCGAGGGCAGTTTGGAATACCGGTCCGGTTTCATCTTTCAGGAGCCCTTGCGCCCAAAGTTGGATGACGAGGCCTTCTTGGTTGGTCCAATTTCCGTTGCGGTCTTCGGCGTCGAACGGACTGTGTTCACCGTACTTGGCCCACATCTTGAGGTAGCTTCCCTCGGTGATGTAGTCGTTGATGTAGTACGTGTCCGTGCTGGAGCCGCGTGCCACGATTTTCTGGGCGCCGCCTGTGCGAGCGTCCTTGTTCGTGTGCATTTCGATGAGCAAGTACGTCATGTTTTCACCGTACTTGGTGTAGTCCACGACCAGGTTCTGGCGGTCGGAATCTCCGGACACATCTGGGGGCACGGCGATGCCGCAGTTGGCGGTCACAATGGGCGCGGACACGTTGCAAGCAACGAATGCTGCGTGGTGCTCGGTGATGATGGTTTCTTCACCCGTGGCGGTGCGGCGGGCGCTGATTTGCGCTTCTTCGAAGATGCCTTCGGTCACGCGAACCTTGAGGGGCTTGGCTTCGTGGCCTTCCGCGGAGGTGCGGAGGGTGTAGGTTTCAGGGTCCAAGTCGACGAAGTTGAATTCGCCCACTTCATTGGACTCCGTGGTCAAGCCGAGGGGTTGCAGCAGGATGCTGGCGCCCACGACGGGACGGAACCGGTCGTCGAAAACGACGCCTGCAATGGCGCCCTTTCCAGCGGCGAGTTGGAACTCTTCCTTGTCCACGAGCGTCGTTTGGTCCACCGGGGCCTCATCGCCGGCACAGCCAGCTAGGCCCACGGCAACCATGATGGTTGCCATGAGGATGGCGCGCATGTTATTGCCTCCGGCGCAGGGCGACTCCGAGAAGTGCAAGGGCGCCGAGGAGAAGGCCGGCAGCGGGGCTGTCTTGGCCTTCGTTCACGGGGGCTTGGTCCACGAGCACGTTGTCCTCGTCGTACGCGTAGGCTTGCTTGCCTTCGAGTTTGAAGAGGGCGGATCCACTGGCTTCTGCGTTGTGGTGGTAGTTTTGCACGGCGAAGTTGATGGTGTATTCGCCTTCAGGGGCGCCTTCGTCACGGAAGCGCCACAGGTAGGTCACTTCGGCGGCTTGGTCGTGCAATCCGTGCACCACGGCGTTCTGGGCAACCACTTTGGTGAGTTGCTTGGGTTCCGCGGGGCCGTCAATGGAGACGGTGATGTTCTTCACGTCCACGTCGTAAGTGCCCCAGGGGCTGTTGACGCCCGTGTGGATGAGCAGGATGCCTGCTGCGGGTTGTGGGTGAATGAATTCGATGTACACTGGGTTGGTGATTTGCATCTCGATGCGGGGCAGGTATTCCTCGGTGAGTGCCAGGCGCATGTATCCGGTTGCAAATTGGTCGTCTTCGAAGGCGGGGGTGTCTGCAAGTTGGTACCAGTCGAGGCGGATGTTGAATGCGTCTGCCTTTGGAATGGTTGGGTTTGCGATGGTCAAGGGAATGGCCAGTTCGACGATGCCGTTTTCGTCCGGGGTGAGGACGGGTCCAAAGCCGACTCCTTCGGTTACGGGGCTTGCGCCACTGACGACGGCGTCGCTGCCGGCGGCGGAGTGGGCCTCGTAAATGGTTGCGGTGAGGCTACCGGACATGATGAGTTCTCCTTGGTCCAGTTGGGCGTCGGGGCCGGGGTCGTCGCCGGCGCGCATGGTGACGTCGAAGGTGAAGTCCGGTAGGATCATGGGGCCGCTGTCGGATCCCACAATGTCGCGGACATCGAGGTAGATGTAGGCGACTGGTGGGTTGGAGGGGTCGTCGTGGATGTTGACGTCCGCTGCAATGCCGCGTTCTGGGTGGAAGCGGGGTTGGCCGTTTTCGTTGACCTTGTATTCGACGGGTCCAGCGGTGCTGGTTCCGTAGATGGTGTTGAGGTCGTATTCACCCACTTGGTCGTTGTTGAGCGGCGTGCCGCTGAGGGTGGGGAAGTTGGTTCCACCGACGTTGAAGAAATCGTCGTTGATGGGTTGGGTGTTGATCACGAACTTGTTGAACGTGTCAAAGATGTGGAAGTAGAGAGTGGTGTCCGTGGGGACATTTGGTCGCAATTCTGCCGTTGCGGGAGTCGCCACCATGAGGAGGGCGAGGGCAAGGGCTACCGTACGCATGGGCCTTGACATTAAGGAGTGGTTCTCTTGGCACATTATATGGTTTGTGCCCCCTTTCTGCAGGAATTACTAAAGGCACGCTGTTGGGGCGGCAAAATGGTTTGACGAGGGAGGGGGGACTCGTGGTGAAATGGGAAGAGGGGCGGAAAAATTCCGCTGGCCTCAGCTTGCGTCGTCGGTGAGCAGCTCGTAGGTTTCGAGGTCCACTTCTGGTTCACCAATGAAGACGCTGTAGAGCAACCGGACCCGCTTGCCAATGGCCACGCCGAGGTCGAATCGGTCGGCGCAAATTGGGTTCGTGACGGGGGTCGCTGGGACGCATGCGCCGGAGGGGGCGGGGTTGTCGATGTCGCCGCCGTAGAAGATTGTGGAGCAAACCGGGTTTTCATTTGTCCACGGGCCGGGGTTTTGGTC
This sequence comes from Thermoplasmatota archaeon, assembly GCA_049619235.1. GTDB lineage: Archaea > Thermoplasmatota > E2 > JACPAO01 > JAHFTW01 > JBMZMP01. The sequence continues at coordinate 7,958 of JBMZMP010000015.1, read as the reverse complement.
GTTGTAGGTCCCGTTGTGCTCGTAGATGCGCTTGGTGTAGAGGCCGTTTTCAATTTCCAAGTGCCCGATGCCACCGTCGTGCTGAATGAGCCAGTTTCCAACTTCGTCCACACGCGCTTCGGCGACCATGTAGGTGCCGTTGAGGTGGGTGAAGTCGATGCAGGTGCCGCGGCGGTCGGATTCGCCACTGGTGTCGATGCAGTTGGTGATGACCGTGGTGGCGCCCACTGCAATGCCGCAGGCGGCAAAGCCGGTGTAGTCCTCGGTGACGATGAGGCTGTTTTCACTGGTCTTGCGGCGGATGTTGAAGGTTTCTTCTTCAAAGATGCCTTCGGAGATGTCCACTTTTTGCGGCACGGATTCGTGGCCTTCTGCGGTGATGCGGACGGTGTAGCGGCCTGGTTCGAGGTCCACGAAGCTGAATTCTCCGTTTTCATTGGTTTGCGCTTGCAAACCGGCTTCTTGCAGGAGGACGAAGCCTTTGGCTTGGTATTCGACGCCGGTTGCTTCCTTGGTGAGTTGGATGGGGCGGAACCGGTCGTCCACGACGAGGCCGGAGAGGGCGCCTTTTCCTGCTTCCAGGGTGAAGGTTTCGTCTGTTACTTTGTCTTCAATGACGTTGTCTGGGGTGTCGTCTCCGCCGGCGCAGCCAGCAAGTCCAATGGCCACCATCATGACGGCCACTACGATGGCTTTCATGGGCGCCTCCGGAGGGTGACGAGGGCCGCGCCAAGCGCGGCCATCAACGCGAGGATGCTCACGCCGGGGGATTCCTTGACTGGGTCTTTGATTTCTTGCACTTCTTCCTTGCCTTGTTCGTCTACGGTGTAGAGTTTCTTGCCGTCAATGGTGAACTTGGCTTCCGTGACCACTTTGGCCGTTCCTTGCAGGTTGGGCACTTCGAGGGTGATGGTGTATTCGCCGTTGGCTGCGTTTTCGTCACGGAACTTCCAAAGGTAGGTGATTTGGGCCGCTTCGTCGTGCAAGCCGTGCACGTGCGCATTGGTGGCTTCCACTTTTTCGATTTCACCGGGGATGGTGGGGCCGTCAATGGTCATCTTGATGTTCTTGACATCCAAGTCGTAGGTTCCCCATGGGCTGTTGACGCCTGCGTGGACGAGGAGGGTTCCGCCTGCCACTTGTGGGTGCAGGAACTCAACGTAAACGGGGTCGAAGACGCTGAGTTCCATGCGGGGCAGGTATTCTTGGCTGCTCACCAAGTGGATGCTGCTGCTTTGGAATTCGTCGGGGCCGAAGGGGCCCACTTCTTCGTACCAGTCGATGCGGATGTTGTATGCGTCTTCCTTGGGGATGCGGTTGCTGGCGATGTTGAGGGGGATGCGGATTTCGATGACTTGGTCTTCGTTGGTCCAGCGAATGTCTGTGCCATCAACGGGGTGCTCGGTTGGCAGGGATTCGTTGCCGATGCCGGGGCCGCTTTGGCCGAGGTAGTGGCCGTACACGGGGTCCACGTGGCCGGTGAAGCAACTGGTAAAGTAGACGAGGCCGGCGGTGGCTACGTTGATGGCGTGCGCGGGGCATTGCCGGGTTCCCATGAGGTAGGCGGTGTAGGTTCCGTCCATGATGAGGGTCCCGTCGTTGAAGTTGGATCCGGGGTCGTCGCCGGTCCGCACTTGGGCGCGGAACGTGGTGGGGATGTGGGCGGGGGGCGTTTCGTAGCCGCCCTCAACGCCGCGGGGGTTGACGTAGAGAACCACTTCTGGTTGCTTGTTTTCGTCAATGACCACGTCGGCTGCGATGCCGCGTTCTGGGTGGAATCGGGGTTTGCCTTTTTCGTTGAATTCGTACTCAACGGGGCCAGCGGTGCTGTACCCGTAAATGGTGTTGTAGTCCCATTCCAGGTACGGGTTTGCTCCAAACACCACGCCGCCCACGTCGAAGAAGGACGCGTTGAACGGCTGCGTGTTGATCACGAATTTGGCGAAGGGGTCAAAGATGTGGAAATAGAGGGAGGTGTCGATGCCTTGCGTTGGGTTCACTTCTTGCGCGGCCCCAATGGGGACGAAGAGGAGTGCAACTGCGACAGCGAGCAGGATGCGCTTCATGCATCTGACCTTCCCTTGCAGGCTTTAGCCTTTGTTGGCCGATTGACGGATTTTGTACGCCGCGGGGCTGCGTGAGCTTGTTATCCGACCCAGCCGCCCATGGCCACGGGAGCCGGGGAGCCGGTTTCTTCTGGCGCCTCTGCGGGCTCTGGTTCTGGCGGGGACCAGTCCAAGTGCTCGGCGACGATTTCGGCGAGGTCCTTGGCGTTCATCGTGCCGCCGTTGTCGGGGTCGTTGCCGCTGAGGCTGAGGCCGTCGGTCATCATGGTCAAGCAGAACGGGCACGCGGTGGCCACGGTGGTGGCTTCCGTTTCCGCGGCTTGCTTGGCGCGAATCACGTTGATCCGTTCGCCGTCTTCTGGCACTTCGTACCACATGTTGCTGCCGCCGGCGCCGCAGCAGAGGCCCTGGTCGCGGTTGGCGGCCATTTCGAGGACGGGCAATCCGTTGACGGATTCCATGACGCGGCGAGGCGCTTCGAAAATGTCGTTGTGCCGTCCGAGGTAGCAGGAATCGTGGTACGTGATGTCCATTTTCTTGCCCTCGACGAGTGGCACTTTGCCTTCTTCGATGAGGTTCTCAATGAGTTGCGTGTGGTGGATGACTTCGAACGTGGCGCCAAACTTGGGGTATTCTTGGCCCATGGTGTTGAAGCAGTGGGGGCATTGGGCGATGATTTTCTTGACGCCGTACTGCTCGAGCGTCATGAGGTTCTCCATCACCGATTGTTGGAAGCGGCCTTCTTCTCCGAGTCGGCGCGCGGGGTCACCGTTGCACCGTTCTTCTTCTCCAAGGATGGCGAAGTTGACGCCGCTGGCGTTCAGGATGGTCGCGATGCTCTTTGTGACTTCTTGGTTGCGGGGGTCGTAGCTGCCGCTGCATCCAATCCACCAGAGGTACTCGAAGGTCTCTCCCTTGGCCGCTTTCTCGGAGGCGCGAGGGACTTCCACGCCGGACGGGAGGGCGTCCACCCAGTTGGCACGGTCGGTGGCGGCAAAGCCGTAGGGGTTGCCGGCGTTGGTGAGGTTGACGAGGAGCTTGGTTTGGTGCTCGTCGAGTTTGGATTCGTTGACGAGGCCGCGGCGCATGTCCAAAATCATGTCCACGTGGTTGATGTCCACGGGGCACTCGGTCATGCAGGCGCGGCACGTGGTGCAACTCCAGAGGGTCGCTTCCTCGATGGCGGTGTCCATGCCCACGTCGGTGAGGGGCACGGATTCGTGGTTCTTGCCCTTGCGGGCATCTTCCCACATGTGCGCCTTGAGGTCTTGGATGAGCTTGCGGGGGGAGAGGGGCCGACCGGCGGCGTGCGCGGGGCATTGCGCTTCGCAGCGACCGCAGTTGGTGCAGGCGTCGAAAGCGAGGCGGTCTTTCCAAGTGAAGTCACGAATGGTGCGCACGCCCACTTCCGGCATCTCCGCGTTGGGGTCGTTCATCATCTCTTGCAAGTCGAATGGTTTGCTGAGGTCGGCGCGGCCTTGCCGTTCCGGGTCCACGAAGATGAGGTTCAGGGAGCTGGTGAAAATGTGCTTCAGCTTGGTCCATGGGAGTACGGCGAGGACGCCAATCCAGAGGCCGAAGTGGAACCACCAAAGCGGCACGTAGTAGGTTTCAATGGTGGCGAGGCTTGCGTTCTGGAATGCGAGGCTGATGGCGTTTCCGACGAAGCTCCATTGGGCGTAATCGATGCCGTTGTCGATGATTTGGTGGCGAATCCGCATGCCTTCCATGAGGAACCCGGTGACGCCAATCAGGAACAGGCTGCCGAGGGCAAACGCATCGGGGCTGACTTTGAACCAGGGCGCTTCGGGGCGGCTGGTGTGAATGTGGTCTGGCTTCTCGGCGAAGCGGCGGTAGAACATGTACCCAAGTCCCACTAGGAAGACGATGCCGAATGCGTCTGCGAACAGTTCAAGGCCGAGGTAGAACCATCCGTCCAGCATCTTGCCGCCGAGGACCAATTCCACGAAGTCGGCGTCGATGGCGACGAGCGTGGTGGTCAAGAACAGGGCCATGAAGCCGTAGAAAATCCATTTGTGGGCGAGGCCGGGTTTGGCGTCGCGCTTGAATTTGGCGTGCGTGGCAAGGGCCCCGACGAAGTGTTTCAACCCTGCCTTGAGGGAGCCGGGTTTCCATTCCCGGCCCATGCGCCACACGGCGACCATTTGGTACATGCCGTACAGGAACACGATCGCGGCAAGTGCCGTCAGGATGTACATCCACATGGCGGTGCCATCCGGCATGATGTCCAAGTTGGCACGGCAGGGGTTGCCTGCGGAGGGAACACATTCGCTACTTGCCATTGCTGTGGAACCGTGCTCCGCGACTTAAGCCGTTACCAAATGACGCCCAGGGAGACCAAGAGGGCCAGGGTGATGAGGATGCAGCCTACCACGGCGAGGAATGCATCTGCGCGGTCCTTCCATAGGAGTTGGGCACGGGCGCGGAAGTACGCGTACGGCTTCTTGTCGTTTTTCCGGAGCCCGCCAATGAGGAATGTGGCTCCGAACCAGGTGGCGAAGATGACAAACAGGATTGCGGCCGTGCCGTTCACAGCCCCTTGACTTTGGCGGTCCTCTTTAGTGTTCTAGGGAAATCGTCCCCACACCAATGGCCCACAACACGATTCCGAAGAACAGCAGTAGGCAGGCGGATCCGATGCGGATGGTGGGTTTGAACCAGCTCCAGCGGTTGGCGCCGTGGGCGACGAGCCAGGAGAACAACAGGACCCAGCTGAAGATGCCGACCAGTAGCCCGACGATGCCGAGGAGACCTTGGCTTTGCAGGAAGACGAATCCGCCGCTGAGCCACCACGCAATTTGGTATGGGTTGGTCATGGCGGCAAGCAGTCCGGCCCAGAATGACTTGGGTCGCTTCGCGGGGTCCGGTTCCGCGCCGGTCCATGTGCCGTACGCGAAGTACAGCATCAAGAGGGCGCCTAGCGCCGCGGCGATGCGAATCCAGGAGGGGTTTTCGAGGACGCCGGACAGTCCCCAAATGAGGGCCACCAAGTAAATGACGTCCGCGACGGGGGCGCCCATGCCAATGCGTACGCCGCTGCCAAATCCGCGTTGGCTCGCCTCTTTGGCGATGAGGGCGTTCATGGGCCCGGGCGGAGCGGCCAGGCTCACGCCGAGAAGGAATCCTGCAAGCAGTGCCCAAGCCACGTTTGCCCCAATCCTGCATTCCATAAAGTCGAAGCGCGATGCAACCGCATGGTCAAAGCCACGTGGAATGGAGAAATCATCGCCGAAAGCAACGACACCGTGGTGGTGGAAGGCAACCACTACTTTCCCCGCGACTCAGTGAAGGCGGAGTTGAAGCCAAGCGCCACCACGACAGTTTGCCCGTGGAAGGGCACCGCGAGTTACCACACAATCGTTGCTGGCGGCGCCGAGAACAAGGACGCGGCTTGGTTTTACCCGGAGCCGAAGCCGGAAGCGGCGCAAATCAAGGACCGCGTCGCGTTCTGGAAAGGCGTCGTCGTCGCATAGCCCTAAGTGGGCCGCCCTGGCTCTGGCGGCATGAAGTGGCTGCCATTCTTCCTGATTGCGCCGTTTGCCCTTGCGGGCTGTGTCGGCGACAGCGAACCCGGTCGGACAGCTGCGGAAGCGGTGCAGGTTGCAAACGTGCGCGCGGAGGAACTCTTGGAACTGCCGGCATTCCAGTACGCCATGGCCGTAGAGGGGCCGCAAGGAAGCGCCATTTTGGACGCCTGGGGTCTTGGTGATGACATTGCGCTCTTCGACCTAACAAATGAACAAGGCCTGCTGGAGAAGGGCCGGGCTTGGAGCTGGATTGTGTCCTATGAAAGCCAAACCGACGAAACCGTGCTGCTGGTCCATGTGGGCGACGAAGTGCAAGTTGCATACGGGCAACACATGGACGACGGCCACAGCCATGGCGAACCAGGGGAGCAAGAAGGTGAAACCTTGTACTGCCCAACAGCCCCCGAGATTGACCCGGACAGCAACGCCGCCGTCGCCCGCATGACAAGTGAACCCGGCTACGCGGAGTTCCTAAACGAGTCCGCCCCCGCGACGGCGAGCCTCCGCGTCGAAGCCAGCGGCAACTGCTTCGTCGGAGACGTGGCCTACCTCATGGGGTGGCACACCGAAAACGGCACGGAACTGTTTGTGGCTCTCGAGGCCGGCGAAGTGGAACTGTGGGTCGAAACCCCTGCCCCAATCACGCTGTACAACCAACGCGACGAGTGGGAAGACCCCCTCACGGCACCCCTCGACGGCGCCGAATTCTCCATCCCATTCCAAATCGAGGAAGCGGGCGACGTGAGCTTTCTGTGGGAACTGATCGCTCGCGGCACGGACCCCTTGAACCAAGCGGACATTCACTTGTTGCTGCGAAGCGCGGCCGAAGAGATCCCCCTTCACACCGTCAGTGGGGCCACGATTGCAACCTACGGCACCACCTTGGCCCTTGAGGCAGGTTCGTATCAATTTGTCATGGAACACGATGCATCCATCCCAAGCACGTGGACAACGGAAACATTGATTCAATTGCACTAGCAAATCCTTCGAACCGTTCGAAAGAGAGCCCACTCTCCTTTAGTATGTGAAGGAAATCCTTTGGGTATGCGCAAAGCATTCCTCCTGACAACCACCCTGCTCGTACTCGCCTTCGCCGGCTGCGTCGGCGGAGACGGAACTCTCGCTGCCAAAAGCGCCATGAACGACGCAAACAGCAACGCCCGCGACGAAATCGGCGCCCCGCTCCTCGGCGGTGCCCTCGCCATCGAAGGCAACTTCGACATGGAACGCGCCCTCGAACTCATCGAAGAAGAAGCGGAGCAAAACGACGACCCGATTCTGAAAGAATTCCTTGACACGTTCAACCTCCTCGTCTACAACGGGGAAATCGGCGACGGCAAAACCGGAAGCTGGTTCACTGCTCACGTCAGCATGACCAGTGGATCCATCCTCATCAGCCAAGTGTTCGACACGGGTGACATCGCCACCATGGTGATCCCCGCGGAAATGTTCAGCCAAGAAGCCGAACCCGAATTCGAAACCACCCTCCCAGCCCTGCCCCTGGCATCCTTGGTCCCCATGGATGCAATTGCACCAAAACTGGCCAACCTGGTTCCAAGCATGACCCAACAAGCCGCTCCAGGCGAATGCCGCCCCGTGAGCACGCTTGATGAATACAACGTGGACAGCCCCGAAGCCACTGACATCGCCATGGGCGTGGAGGCGTTCGCAGCACACGTGGCCGAAAACCCGCAAGCGGAATTCATCTACCTGACCGTCCCAGGTTTCGGCGCAGAGAACTGTGGGGAATTCGGCGACTTCAGCTCCGACCCCATGACCTTCATCCTCAACATGGACCTTGACGAACTGTTGTTCAACGGCACCATCCCCACGGACCAATACGTGGTCGTCAATGCACGCACCGGAGAAGTGGAAGAAAGCGGCAGCGTGCTCACCCAATTCATGGGCCCCACGATCCTCTACTCTGGCTTTGCAGTCTTCCAAGACCCAATGCTTGCACCCCTTGGCACGAAAGACGACGTCATCGACTTCGAAGTGCCCCGTGAAGGCCAAGCCAGCGTGTCCCTGGAAATCATGCAAACCATGCCAGGCGCCCTCCGCGACATCGAAGTGAAAGCCGTGGGCCCCGAAGGCGAAATTCCCCTGGGCAGCGCCGGTGGCCTCGTGGACCTAGGCAACAGCTACCAGTTCGAGGCATACTTCCCAGTGACGGAAGGCGACTGGAGCATCGTGATCACCCATGAAACCCTGGTGCCAAACAACAACTGGATGTACTACCTGCACGCGGAACTGTTCTGAAACCGTTAAGCCGTAGGCCGAGTCCCAAGAGACAGGCAGAGATAGCCAAGCTCGGCTTACGGCGCCCGCCTTGAAAGCGGGTGGA
>JBMZMP010000014.1:12695-18247 GCA_049619235.1 Thermoplasmatota archaeon | reverse complement strand
GCTACGGCGGCTCTATCGAAGCTCGCTGCCGGGTCGTGATCGACATCATCGCTGCCGTGCGCCGGGCCGTGGGCACGTCGTTTCCCGTCGGCATCCGAATCAATGCGACCGACAAACTGGAAGGCGGCCTCATTGACGAAATGGCCGCCATCTTCAAAGCCGCCAACCCAGACGAAAAGTTCCTCGTCATGGACGCCCAAGTTGGGCAACAAGCAGAATCCCAAGCAACCGCGTTCCACGAAGCCGTCGGCCTCACCGGAACCATCATCACGAAACTGGACGGCACCGCAAAAGGTGGCGGTGCCCTCTCCGCCGTCGCAGCCACCGGCGCCCCCGTCGTGTTCATCGGAACCGGCGAACACGTCACGGAACTGGAACCCCTCGACCCCAAGCGATTCATCGGCCGCCTGCTCGGCATGGGCGACTTGGATGCCCTCCTAGAAAAAGCGCAAGAAGCGGTGAAAGGGAAGGACGCCGAAGGCATGGCCCGCAAGATGATGTCAGGCAAATTCAGTCTCAACGACATGATGAGCCAAATGGACATGATCGGCAACATGGGCCCCCTCGGAAAAGTGGCACAAATGCTCCCCGGTGGCATGGGTGCGGCGTTGCAGGGGCGAGACATGGAAGGCACGCAAGCCAAAATGGGGCAATACAAGGTCATCCTACAATCCATGACCGATGAGGAACGGGAGAACCCGCACCTCATCAAATCCCCTCGCATCAAGCGCATCAGCCGCGGCAGCGGCACCGACATGAAGGACGTCCGCGAGTTGCTGAAGTACTACAACTCCACCAAGCAAATGATGAAGGGATTGACCAGCAACCGCAAAATGCAACGCAACCTCATGCGGCAACTCAAATTCCAATGACCCGCGCCATCCAGGTCGCCCTTGCGGCCATCGTGTTGCTTGCCGGATGCCTCGGCGCCACCACCCCGAAGGAACCCACGGGAGATCACGAACCTTGGACCAGATCCGAAGCAGACCCGTGGATTGTGCTCAGTTCAGGCTGCGGCATTTGTGGGCCGTCAAGCCAAAGCGTCCAGCAAGCACTGGTGCTGTACAAGTCCGGTGAAGTGATGCAGTTCCGCTACGGCGTACAGGCCACGCCAGAAGGGGAAGAGCCCAACCACCAAGTGCACCTGGCGAACTTCACCACCGCCATCGAGAAAGTTGTGGATTTCGCGTCGCTGTACGCGGAGGAAAACAACACCCTCTTGGTCACCAACATCACCACCGCGCACCTCGGGGAAGACAAAGGCAAAGTGCACCGCGTCCTCGAAACCGGCTTGCAATTTGCCCGGGACCCCGGAGCACCGGACCTCACCGGTTGCGCCGATTGTGCCCCATCACACTTCACCAGCCCCGAATGGGACGTGCAACTGTGGGGCTCCTACGAAGGCACCGCCTGGCAGGACATGCTAGACCAATTGCAACTTGTGCAGGCTTGGATTCACGAGTTCCCCGAACATGAATGACCTCCTCATCCTCGCAGTGATTGCGGGCAGCGTTGGCTTCATGTTCTGGTACGTGCAACGACGCCACTGGAACGCCGCCGGCGAAGACGACCGCCTCCGCGAGGACGAATAACATGCGCCATTTTCTCTTCGTCAGCCACACCGTCCCAGTGGACGCAAAGTGGAACCTGAACGATTTGTGCGGAGGCGCCGGCCGCGTGGACGTGTTGTGCCGGGCGCTGCAATCCACCCTATTTCTCAGTCACGATCTTCGTGCCGACACCACGGTGACGTTCCTGTTCCTCAACGGCCCCCCAACCGCGGTTCGCTTCGACGCAACCGTGAACCGGTTGAACCCGGACGAACGCAGCACCGCAGCACGCATCCAGCAAGCCCTCCAAGGAAGGCCAGAGGACCCATGGTGGGAAGAAGTGCAACAAGGCGTCCACGTGGCACCGTTCACCCTTGCAGACGTGCTCGAAGAATTGGACGGAACCATCGTTGTCCTGGACAAGAACGGCACGCACCTCGAAGAAACGGTGCTGCCAAGCGATCCCATCTTCGTCCTTGGAGATCACCAACCACTCACTGAAGAAGAACTGGCACCAACCGGCGATGCCATGCGCATCAGCCTCGGCCCAGTGTGGTACCACGGCAACCACGTGGCAAGCGTGCTCCAGTACAAACTAGATCTCCAAGCATGAGCTGTCCACATTACCACTCGGAACTGGACAACGTGCAGTTCCAATTCGGTTGCTGCACGGCCTGGTTTGGATGCTACCAGTGCCACTTGGGCCACCCCCACCTGGCTTGCAAGGAGGACGCGGCGTCGGTTCGGTGCGTCTGCGGGGAATCCCACACGCCCGCCCAGTACCGCGCCCGCGCCCAGTGCCGCAGTGGCTGCCAATGGAACCCCGGTTGCAAGCAGCACTGGCACCACTACTTTGAAACCACAACCGGGTAGCCGTTCGTGGACAACCCAAGGTTCCCCCCATACGCCGGGCTCGCTTTGGCTGTCCTCAGCGTCAGTTTCGCCGCGCCCCTATTCAGGCTCGCAGATGCGGCTCCCCTGACCGCCTCCTTTTGGCGACTCGCGGTGGCGGTTGCGCTGCTGTTTTTCTTCATCGACCGCAGCAAATGGACCACGTTCACGGCCCGGGACTGGAAATTGGTGGTTGGCTCCGGCCTCGCGTTGGGGCTCCATTTTGGCCTCTGGGTCACCAGTTTGTTCTACACGACGGTCGCCGCGAGCGTGAGCCTCGTGACCCTGCAAGGGGTCTTTGTGGCCATTGGCAGCCACTTCCTCCTGGGGGAACGCCTCGGCAATCGGGCATGGATTGGGGTTGCCATTGCCACCGTTGGCGCCTCTGGGATTGCCGCCTTGGACGCCGGGGCACAGGACCGCACCGCGCTCCTCGGGGACCTCCTCGCGTTCCTTGGCGGACTGGGAAGCGCCGCCTACATGCTTGTGGGCCGGCGCCTACGGCAACGGCACGACACCCTCACCTACGCCGTGCCCGTGTACGCCGTGGCGGCGCTTTCGCTGCTCCCCGCCATGCTCTTGCTTGGCCAACCGGTGAGCCCTGCGACCAGCAGCAATTTCCTTTGGTTCGTGCTCCTGGCCGCCGTGCCGATGATTGGCGGCCACACCCTCGTGAATTGGTGCATCAAATACATTCCCGCAAGCACCGCCGCAACCTGGATTCTCCTCGAACCAGCCGGCAGCACCCTACTCGCGTGGCCCTTGCTTGGGGAAGTGCCACACATGGTGACCGTTGCAGGCGGAGCACTTGTGTTGGTGGGGGCCTACTTGGTCACGTCTCGCAAGGAATCTCTCGCATCACACCCGTGATGGTCTCCAACGCACGCATGTGCTTCATCGCCTTGAACATGGAACCAGTCAAGTGCAATTTCCCAGCAAGCAGCGCCCGCCGCTCCGAAATCTCCCCCCGCTGCACTTCCAAAAAATTGCCGTACGTGCCACTCACCACGAAAGTCGGGGAACGGTCCTGCAACACGTCCTCGGCGCGGTGGCCGGTCCGGTACTCCAGCAGGCCGCCGTCTTTGAAATGGACGTACAGGAAACCGTACGCGTGATCCGGGGCCTCGGTGAAAATGGTCAACAGGCTCACGTCGATGCCCTTGGCGGCCTTCTGAATGCGCTCATCCGTTTCCACGCGGCGCAACGCTTCCTCCGCCCATTCCTCTGACAAATACAACAACAAGCCGGCCAAGCCTGCCCCGGTTTGAAGGCTTTGCACAACCCCATACCCTTTTGTCCCGATTGCACACATCCATCGCCATGAGCAACGTGGCCACCGTCACCAACGCCGACTTCGAATCATTCAGCACCCAAGATGGTGTGGTCCTCGTGGACTTCTGGGCCCCATGGTGCGGACCATGCAAGCGCGTCGGCCCCATCATTGACCAACTCAGTGCAGAGATGGAAGGCGTCAAGTTCGGAAAACTCAACACGGACGAAAACCAAGAAACCGCCGTCGCAAGCGGCGTCATGAGCATCCCCACCATGATGGTGTTCAAGAACGGCGAAAAAGTGGACCAAATCGTCGGTGCGCTCCCCAAGGACCAAATCCAAGCCACCCTCGAAAAGCACCTCTAAGCGACCACCCAGGCCCCGCAATGGAGCCATGGACAATCGACAGTTCTTTTCAACCCCTTCTCCTCGTCCCTTTTGATGGCGCGCCAGCCGATTGTGCTTCAACCCCCGCAAGAGCGGCACGTGGTCGTTCTCCGCGAAGGAAAAGCCAAGCGGAACTGGGCCAACATCATCAGCACCATCCTCGGGCTCTTGCTGTTGGTCGCCGCCATCGCATTGGTGTCCATTCTCCCCGAAGACGACACCCCATTGCCCCAGTACGAAGTGTCCTTTGAAGAGGTCCGCACGAGCATCCCGGGCACCACTTTGAGCCTCGTGGAAGGGGAAACGCAAACCTTTGACGCAGCCTTTGACGGCGAATCCCTGTTTGGCTTGACGGTCACATTGGCATTCCAAGACGATTTGGCCCCAAGTCTTCCTGACGAATTCCAGGTGAGCCTGAGCCACCCCAACGGCACCGTCGTGCTTGGTCCCAAGCAACTCATCAACGCCCAGCCAAGCCCAGGCCCCGGCCCGGAACCATCCTTCGTCGCGTCTGAGGAACTTCGAGTCCTTTCGTTCGCTTTGGCCCCGCGCCCCAGCACAGAAATTCTCTCCGCCGAATTCCACGGCGAAACCCTCGCCAGCGTCTCCGAACGCGCCAAACTCCTGCAAGGAGAAGGACCTGGCACGTGGACCATCAGCGTCACCCTCGCCGCAGCCGGCGACTGCCCCGCACCTCAATCTCTCGACCTCACGCGAACAGCCACTTGCACTGCAGAGGCCCCAGACGGGCTCGACAACGCAAACGACATCGAAATTGTCGCAGTGGAATTCCTTGAATACATCACCTCCGTAGCACCCCTAGCAACATGAAATCAGACACCATCATCGGTATCATTGGATCCATTCTCTTGATTGGCATCATGATCGGCGTTTTCGCATACGAATACAACAATGTGGAAGAGGTCGATAAGGACGAAATCCGCAAGGAAGCGTTCAACATGGGCCAATACGGCCACTTGGAAGCAGACGGCGACCTTGACGGTGATGGCATCCCCAATTTCAAGGACAGCGATCTTGACGGCGACGGGGTCGCCAACGGCGACGACGCCAGCCTTGAACGCATCTTCGACTTCAACGGAAACTTCCAAGCAGCCGCGGACCCCGTGGGAAGCCATGCGGCCCAAGCACTGGTTGGCGTCAAGAAAATCGACGTGCTCGTCACCATGTCCCCAACGGCGCCCGTGTTGCTGGAGACTTTCACCATTGACGTCTCCGTCAACGGGACCGTGCTCGCATCGGGCGAAGGACCATTCAGCATCGACGGCCAAGTTGGCACCATCGACGTGACCATCCGCCCGGACGCGGTCACCCTTGGCGGATCATACCAAGGTTCCATCGTCGTCCGCTACTAAGCAAAACCTCGATCCCCACCCGGCCCAGTCGTTCTGGATTGGCAATTAGGAGATGGAGAAGCGTAGCAATGCAGCCACG
>JBMZMP010000014.1:9287-12685 GCA_049619235.1 Thermoplasmatota archaeon | reverse complement strand
TCGTACTGACCACGTGCAGCGCGGTGCGGGTTGCTTCCGCTGCCGCTTCAACGCCAGGGTGGGTTTGTTCACGGATGCATTGATCCGTCATCAGCAACGTCTCCACGGCCCCCGCAGACACTGCGAGCTCCACTTCTTGCGGCCCGTACGCAACGGGTTTCTCCGTGGCAATGCCAACCAGCACTTGCTCCACCCATTCGGTTTCCTGTTGCACGCGGTGGTTGCGGGCCACTTGTTGCACAAGCCCACGCTTCAATGCCTCTTGCAGGCCCGCACGGCCCCCTTGGCTGGTGCCTTCGGTTTGAAAACCGGTCAATTGCGGGTCCTTTGCAAGGGCGTGGGCAATGAATTCTTCGCGCCACCAGCCCGGCCCAACAACCAGCACGGGGACGTTGTCCACGCGTTGAGTTTTCAGGCTCTTTAGGACCTCGTCGTAGAACTGGGTCTTCGCTTGTTCGTTGCCCTTGAATCGCTTGCCTTGACCCCCCGCTGGCAGGTTGCCAAGGAACCGCAGGCCGTAGCTTGCGAGTTGGCCAAACTGCGCTTCAGAGTCATCAATGGCCAGGAGGAGCGCCTGCGGCTTCCCGGTTTCTGCTTCTGCTTCTTTGAGGAGCTGGAGTTGCCATTGCATCAACGGCCCGGGCTTTTGCAACGTGCACTCGGTGCGATCGTCCTTGAACACCAGGGTGTGGTGTTTGCCAAGGTCTTGTGGCCCGGTTTCAATGAGTCCGTGCGCGCGCAGGTGGTCGGCGAATTCATGCCATTCCACGGATTGCACGCGGACACCAAGGGTCATGCGTTTCTTCTCCGCTTTGCCGTCACGGAGGCGGTCGCCTTGTTCCTCAGCGGAGCGAGTGGTGGATGCGGTGACGAGGTCACCTTTTTGGATCAAGCTTCGAAGGGTCCACAAATCGTCCAAGGAATCGATTCGCAGCTTCAACAATCCCGCCCGGGTGTCCTTATGCAGGATTTTCATGGCGTCGCCTCGAAGCGCACGGGACCCGCAGGCAGGACATGGTGTGCGTCTTCCATGGACACGCCGAAGCCCTCCGCGATGCGTGCGGCGGCATCGTTTGGCTCCACGTCCCCAGGGACCAGCTTCCAAATGCGGTCCGCGAACGGTTGCAATCCCTGAATGGGTCCACCCACCAGTTTCTTCACAAGTCTCGGGTCGTCGTCCGGCTCCACCGGCGTGCCGGCCATGTTGAAGTGCACCATGGCAACCGCCCATTCCATGGGCAGTTTGTCCATGATGTTCCGCTTGCCGTGCACAATCCAGGCCCCCTTTGGTACGAATTCACCGGACCTGGGCGTCTTGTTCACTTGCTGCGGGGTGACCCAGTAAGCGCTGCCTTGGCCAAATTGTCTCCAACCACGGCTGGCACATGCAGCGAACTGCCCTGCAATCAGCAAGTCAGATTCTTCGGGCTCCGTGGATGAACCGTCGGACGCACGCACCACAACACTGGGGGCTCCGTGGATTTGCGCGTGCACGTAACGGTCGCCGTCGCGCATGTACTTCTTGACCACCTGGTCGTTTTGGTCGGCATTGCGGCCACCCACACAGAGGAATTTGTTGGGCGTGATGGTCCAGCGGTAGCTTTCGAACCAGAAATGGCGTTGCGGCCCTTCGTTGGCTTTTGGCGCGGCGCCGAAGCCGTCCAATCCTTTGTCTTTGATGGCCTGCAAGCGCGCCTTTGCTTCCACGAGTGCCGTGGTGGCACCGGCTTGGCGGCTCTTGGCCTTCTTTGCGGCCGTGTACTGGATTTCCGCGTTCTCTTGGATGGTTTTCCGGACATCCACGCGGACCTTTACCGTGTGTCCTTCCAGGTCTTGCAGGGCAAGCAGGGCGCTTGCGTTGTTGCCATCCAGTTCCAGAATCTGCTTGGCAATGGGAACGTCTTTCTTCCTCGCGTCGGCAAGGATGGCGTTGATTTCGTCCCAGGAGTGATGCTTACGGGCGGCCGTGAGGTGAGCGAGGAGTCCTTCCACGGTTTGGAAATTGGCGTACAAGGCATCTCCCTTCGCCCTTGCATCCGCCTCGTCTTGCACGAATTTGCCCATGGAGCGTTCCATTTGGTCCACTTGTCGTTGCACTTTCCCCACTGCTGCGTCGAAGCGGGGCTGTCGGGGGTCTTCCGTTTGCCCATCGTCTTCGTCTGTTGCGCCAAGGAAGTAGCCATCGAGGGCTCGTACGAAGCTTGGCGATTCTTCCAGTGGCCCGGGCGCTGTTTGCATGGGGAACGGAATGGCATCCACCGATTCTTCGCCTTTGAACACGATGCCGGGCGCAAGGTCCCGTTTCTCCAATTGGGCCCCAAGCGCCGCCACTTGTTGGTGCAACGCGAGCCAGTGTGCGTCGTTGGCTTCTGCCACGGGGAGGTTCTTTGGGACATCTGCTACGGCGCAGAGTTCCGTTGCCCATTGGGGTCCGAATCCGAGGTCAACTGCGAGGAACCGAATGACATCCCGAACCCCTTCCTGCCCCTTGGCGCGAAATGCGTCAAGATCAAGCTTGAAGGGGTCAGCCCCGCCGGGGGGCGGTTGGTAGGTTGCGCCTTTTCGTAAGGACCTTGCACCGTAATCGCCACCCCGCATGGGCAATGCGATGACGTCGTCGGCGTCAAGGAGCAACAGGTTGCCGTCGCCGAAGACTTCGAACACCAAGCTCCGCATGCCGTCGCCCCGTTCCACGTCCATGCGCAAAATACGGTCAAAACCCACTTGGGAAACGGCCATGATGCGACCGTTTCCGTAGTCCTTGCGAAGGATTTGTGCAACCATGGACGGCTTGTCCGGGTTCTCGGGTGGCTTGCGAGTGATGGTGAGGAACTTTCCAAGCTGGAACAACAAGTCCAGGCGGCCAAGGCCTTTCTTTCGCAGGCGCAACATGATCTGGTCCTTTGCGGGCTGGTACGCCTTTTCGATGCGTCCGCCAACCAGCATGGGTTCCAATTCCGAGGCCAATGCGGCCACGTCCACGTTCGTGAGTGCCTGCTTCACGACGCGGCCACCCTCCACAGCCCTTTAAACGGAGCCTTCTTCGAGCGGGACGTGGCCAAGGACGAGGCAAACGACGCAAAAGGCGAAGAGTACCAATTCGAGATCCCCGATTTCGACGAGGAGGCATTCATCCACAAGGAAATGACCTCCTTCCGCACCACCGCAGTCCTGTTTGCTTGGGGCATTCTCGCAGCCCTGCTGAGCTGGGGCATCTTCGTCGCCGTTGATGGTGCAAAAACCGCATGGTACCTCGGCCTCGCCGTGGTCATCGGGTTCCTCTACGCCCTCCGCATCGTGTACCCCAAGCTCAACATCGACGTGGCGCACTTCAAGCGCCGCGAATGGATGGGCACCGGGTTCCTCCTGTTCTTCACATGGCTTGCTTTCTTCATTCT
>JBMZMP010000014.1:8034-9277 GCA_049619235.1 Thermoplasmatota archaeon | reverse complement strand
AAACCCCCCCATCAGCGACTTTGCAGACCCACACATTGCCGCGTACGAAACCCCCAGCGTGCAACAAGTTGGCGGTGACGTGGTGCTGGACTTGTTCGCCACAGACAACGGCAACATTGACCACATCGAGTTTGCTTTGATGCAAGGCTCCACGGTCCTCGCGGGCGCGGACGACCTCATCTACAATGGTGGCGGTCACTACCAATACACGATCCAAAACGCCACCGGCGGCACGTACAGTTACACGTTCAAAGCCGTGGACGCCAAGGGCAACGAAGCCATGCTGGGAGGCGAAGCGAAAGTGAGCCAAACCGCGTTGCAAGTCATCTTGCCAAACGGCGGCACCATCGGCCCCAACAACAACTTGCTCGTCAAGACCCAAATGCCTGCCTGCACCGACAGCCAACGCCGCGATGGTGGCGAATGCATCCACCGCGTGTACGCAAACATTGGCGAAGGCCTGAACCTCATCTACGAGGACACGGAAGGCTGGAAGGCAACCGAACTCTTCGCAGGCTGGGAAACCGGCAGCAACACGTTCGACATCATCGCCGAGACCCAAACCCAATTCCACGGCGCCATCACCATCGACAACACGGAGCTGCGAGCCGGCCCCTTCACCGTGGAAGCCCCCGGAAACGGCGACTTCTCCTTTGAAGTGACCGACGTTGCATCCGTGCCCCCGGCCTACCGCCAAACCCCGGGCTTCGAACTGGTGTTCTTGCTGGTTGGCCTGGTTGGCCTCACGGTTCTTCGAAGGAAATAACGCGGCCTTCCAGGCTGGTGCGGGACAACGCCACAACTTGGGGCAACCCAACGTCGAGCATGCCGCCCCGTTTCTTGCCCTCGTAGAACAAGAATTTCCCTTTTGCTCCAAGCCATGTTCCCGCATGCGTACCCGTGGTGTGCACGCGGCTCGGTGCGCCTGGCAAAGGCTGCACGGGGCACCGAATTTCCTGGAACGATTCCGGTTCGTGGACGGCGAGCTTGGCACGCCATTCCTCTGCCGCGCGTTGGATTCGACCCCAGTCCTGCGGCTTGTTCATCAATGGTAGCGTTGCTTTGTGGCTACGGAATTCGGGGATGTTGTGCCGGAACGATACACTGCCTTCAAAGAGGCGTGCTTCCGCGCGGTTTTGGAACCGTTTGAGGACGAAGTAGCCATCTGCGCCTTGCTCTGTGAGTCGTTTTCGTTCCCGCCGTTCCTGTGTCATGCCCACTTTCGGCAAGCCCCCGTACATGG
>JBMZMP010000014.1:3172-8024 GCA_049619235.1 Thermoplasmatota archaeon | reverse complement strand
GTACATGGCAATGTAGACGAGGTGGGGCACGGCACCAAATGGGCAACTGCACTGCGTGGGGTCCCGTTTGCATTTGGGTTCGAAGATGCATTCGGGGGATTCCAATGGGTTGCAATGGCTGCATTGGCTCCACTGCGTGACGGGTTGGTTGCGGGGGCATGGTTCGTCGGTGCCGATGCAGGTGCGTTCGGCGCCCAAGCTCCACGAAAACGATCCCTCCAAGGCGAGAGTGCGTACGTCGTCGCCTTGCCGGATGGTGATGGCGGGGTCGTCCCGCCAGGAGGCGTCTATGATGTGGGCCGTTGCCACGGTTCCTGCCCCAGGATGCAGTCGCTGATGTTCCAGTCGTCAGGCGCGGCCGCGGGGTCGGTGAGGAGCGTGTGCTGCTTCAGGGCGGCTTGGAAATGCTTCGCGTAGCCGCCTTTTTGGATGAGTTCCCGGAGGGCATCTTCGGCGGTTTGGTTGGTTTCCCGGAGTTCCACTTGTAGGACGCCGTCCACTTCTTCGAAGTCGCCGACGCGCCGGTCGTCATTGCTCCATTTGGCCTTGAATTTCTTCACGTTCTCTGGCTTGTCAGCCCGGGGCCCTTTTTGGAGCCGCGTGGGGGGTCGTTGAACCTTCTTCGTGACCCATTGCATGGCCACGGTGCCTTCCAGTTCGGTCACGTGGTGGCGCACCACGGGGAAGCCGATGCGTTCGATGCCGTCGGCGAGCAGGCGGGCGGCTCTCTGGAACTGGGGGAAGACAATGTCGAGGCGGTCCGATTCTGGTTTCAAAAGCAAGCCCGCCCAGTCGAGTTCGTCGGCTTCGAGCGCTTGTGCCAGTTTGGCTCGACTCGCCGGAGGGGCAGGTTCATAGAATCGCGGACCCGGCGCCGCTTGGTACGCTGCGGCTGCTGCCGCGGCCCGTTCTAGGGTTTGCGCCGTCACGGCTGCCGCGCAGTTTCTGGTTGCGTCAATTGGGTCCACCACGACGAGTGGGCTGACGTCGTCCTTGACCTCGTCGGCGCCAAGGGCCACGCGTCGTTCGTCCCCGCGCATCCAAGTGAGCACGCCGTCCATGGTGCCGGCATGGTGGACGAGCACTTCCAAGAGGTAGCCGCTAAAGCCTCCAATCTTGGTTTCGGCGCCATACAGCGCCGTGCCCTTGCACCACGCTTTCAGGCGGCGCACTTCGTGTTTCTGGGCATCTGATAGGTTCGCGTTGACCCATTCCGTGTGGAAGGGAGTCCGGTCGACGGCGGATTGGATGTGTTCCGGGGAGCCAACGTCGTATGCAGGCACCAAGTCCACTTGGGCTCCTTGGAATTCGCCCACCACGTAGGGATGCTGTGCATACTTCTTCTTCGGGTGCGCCAGGACGTCCCCGGAAACCGCTTCAGCGAGCGCTTTCAATGCGGATTCTGGTTCGGAGGTGGGGACCAAGACAAAGCAATCCAAGTCCACACTGCCGGGGAGCCAGGTTTGTTTTGCAACGCTGCCTTGGATGGTCGCCCGACCGGCGATGCCGCGCGCTTTGCACGCTGCATTCACAGCATCAACCAGGGCATGGGCCCTGCGTGTCATGGCGTCGATTTCGTCTAGTGAAGGGTCAAATTTCATTCGAACTCCAGGCGGGATTGTTCCCTACGGTCCACGGCGCGGGCGGCCACGAGGGCGTCGGCGTCCGTTGCACGAATCAAGGTTCGGCGGACCACTTCCTGCATGGTGGTTGCACTGACGGCTCCATCCCTTGCGGCAAGAAGCGGGTCACCTCGAGGGATGGTCAACGGAAATCGACCAGTGCGGAATCGTTCGCGGATGTTGCGCCGCTCATCGTCAGGCAATTTTACGGTACCAATGGCGGGGCCCGTGCGGGGGAAGCCTGCGTGGTGAAGTTCGGCTTGGAAAATGGGCCGGCCAAGCAAATGCACAAGCGCCGCGGCGGCGAGAGCGGGGCGATCGGGGGCAGGCACGTCCATTTCCCCAACCACTTTGCCAACACGCTGGTGGAGCGTCTTGGTTCGCTCTGGCTCCGCGAGTTGGTAGTGCTTGCTTGGAGGCCTGTCGGTTTCCACAAGAATGCCAGAATCTGCGAGCGCCGCCAGATACCCGGCCACAGTCAAACGGTGGACGGGTTTGGCACGGTTTTCACTGAGGATGCGGGCGATGCCGCTGATGCTGTCGCTGCCGGCAGTCAAGTGGGAAAGGATTTCCTCCTTCATTGTTACCTGATTGGGTAGCCATTCCCTCCAAAAACCCCTTCCCAACCCTTGGCCCGTCAAATGCATTTAAGGCACTCGCCGAGTACAAAAGGAGTTTATATTCTGTTTATACACCTGCCAATACCGTTTAAATACCAAACGTGGGTCGTTCCCTTACTCCTGGAGGACCCATCATGGCAGTCATTCACATCCAAAACGTCGTCGCAAGCACCAGCATTGGTGAAGAACTTGACCTCAACGCCATCAGTGCAACGTTCAGCAACGCTGAATACGAACCAGAACAATTCCCTGGCCTCGTCTTCCGCGTGCCCGAACCAAAGACCGCAGCCCTCATCTTCCGCAGTGGCAAAGTGGTCTGCACCGGCGCAAAGAGCATCGCAGAAGTCCACGTCGCCGTGGGCATCGTCTGCGACCGCCTCCGCGCAGAAGGTTTCGAAACCATCGACAACCCCGACATCACCATCCAAAACATCGTCGCCACCGCTGACCTCGGCGCCGAATTGAACCTCAACGCCATCGCCATCGGCCTTGGCCTCGAGAACGTGGAATACGAACCAGAACAATTCCCTGGCCTCGTGTACCGCCTCACCGACCCCAAGGTCGTCGTGCTCATCTTCGGAAGCGGCAAACTGGTGTGCACCGGCGCCCGCCAAAAGACCGACGCAGAAGACGCGGTTGACAAAATCACGGCTGAACTCTCCAGTCTCGGCCTTCTGTTCTAAATCAGGCGCAGCCCCTGCCAGAACCCTCCTTCTCCCCTCCTTCTCTTTTTATGCCAATCCCCCAGTGAGCTGTCGTGGCCCGTGGCAAAATAGGCATCATTGACTGGTTCATGCTCGTCCTGGCGGTGCTTTCCGTCGCCATGCTTGCGTACGAAACCTGGGGCAACCCAAGCGCCGAGCAGACGCGGCAAATCTTGCTCGCAGACTACGTCATCATTGGCATCTTCGTGATTGAATTCCTGCTTCGATGGGCACGCAACGATTGGAAACTCAGCTTCGTCGGCAAGAACTGGTACGAAGTGCTCGGAATGATTCCCGTCGCCCACCCGGCCATTCGCGGCTTCCGTTTGTTCCGAATCATCCGCATCGTGGTCATCCTCAGCCGTTTCGGACGGGCCGCAGACCGCGCATTCGGAGACGAATTCACGTACCGGCTTGTGGGGCGATTCAAGAACGTCATCGCGGAGGCTGTCAGTGGCGTGGTCACTGCCCGCGTTCTCGATGAAACCATGAACGTCATGATGAAGGGCCAGTACATGGAAAACATGGCCAACGCCATCGAGGAACACGGCGAAGAAATGCTCGACATTGCGGTGGAAAAAGTGGCAAATGACCCGCAAGTGGGCCGCGTCCGCAACATCCCATTCTTCGACGACATCGTCCGCACCAGCAGCCGCGTCACGCAACGCATCATGATTGACCTGCTGCGCGACGACCGCATGGAAGAATTGACGCGCAAAATCATTGCCCAAAACGTTGAGCAAATCAAGGCAAGCATCGCGGCGAAGGAGGCCACGCAATGAAAGTGGCCGCCTTGTTCTTGCTCCTTGCGCTTGCCGGCTGCCTCGACCCGGAACCCGTAGCAGACCAGGAGGAGTCCTTCGCCCCACCCACATCTTGGGATTACGAGGTCTCCCGGAGCAACTACACGGAGGGTGTGCAATTGTTCCTTGGCCAAGTGGGCGCATACACCGTGGAACTGCAAGGCACCGTGTACGAACCAAACGCAACCAACCCCGACTTGGTTTTGATCATGCACGGGCGCCACGGCACCTGTGAAATTCTTTCCATCGAGGGGCTCGCACCCCACTGCCCTGAAACCCCTGTAACGAGCGCAGTCCCGAGCATGCACGGGTACGACGCATTTGGCTACGCATTGGCCAAGAAGGGATTCTTTGTTGTGAGCGTGGACGCAAACGGCGTCAACGGCATGGACTTGCAGTGGAGCCTCATTGGTGACGACAGCGGAGCCACGGCCCGTGCGTTAGTCCTGCAAGCCCACTACGATTACCTCATGGACAACCACGAACTGAGCGGACGCGTGGGACTCATTGGCCACAGCCGGGGCGGCGAAGCGGTGAACCTCGCCGCAACAACACTCACGCCAACCCCAAACGCGATTTTCAGCATCGCCCCCACAGACTTCGACGATCACGACGTGGAACAAGTGCCGTTCCTGGTGTTGCTGCCGGAATGCGATGGCGACGTGAGTGACCTGCAAGGCATGGACGTGTACCGCCGCGGATACGAACAGGGCGGCCCCAGGTACCAAGTGTGGATGGCGGGCGCGAATCACAATTTCTACAACACCGTATGGACCCAAGACGACGCGCGATTCCGCTACTCGGAAGGCCTCTGCGCAGACGAATCCAGGCGCTACTCCATCCCCGAGCAAACCCGCATGGGCGCCGCGATTGCAACATCGTTCTTCCAGAAAGAAATGGCGGGAGTCAACGACGGTCAGCTGTGGCCGATGGAGTGCCACTGGGACTGCCCCCAGCCCATCCATTTGTTGGCTAAGATTGGAACGCCGTTCCAAAACCCCTGCCCGTCCGTCGAGCCGTTCCGTGCAAGCCCCGCCGACGCCGCAAGCCGTTGCACCAACACGCTCACGAACGCAGATTGGGTGTTCTCCGTGGCACAAATG
>JBMZMP010000014.1:256-3162 GCA_049619235.1 Thermoplasmatota archaeon | reverse complement strand
GGAAGCTCCAGTTCTCCGAGGACGCAAGCCACAAGACCATCCTTCGCACGTTCGTGGTCCCTGCCGGAGTGGAAGTGTCCATTCAAGGAGCGGTTTTGGGGGATTCGGCGTACCTGTAAAATGAAAGTGCTCAAATAGGGGACCAAAGTCGCCGGGTTTGTGCCTCCTGTAGGCATCCCGTTGGGCATTGCCCACCACACGGGGCGGTAGATCAGTTGGAAGATCGCGTCCTTGGCATGGACGAGGCCGGGGGTTCAAATCCCTCCCGCTCCACTGTTGCTTCTCAAACATTGTGAGGGAAGCAACTTGGCCTTCGCTGCTTGCAGCAAGGAAACTCTTGGCGACTGCCGGAGTTTACCAGACCCACGGTTTGGTGCCGCCCACAAGGCCCATTGGGCCTCGTGGTTCGCTCGCGTGGCTCGCTCGGCTGAAGCGCGCAATGCGCGCTCCACCCGGGGATGTGGCCTAGTTGGTTAGGGCGACGGACTCATAATCCGTAGATCGCGTGTTCAAGTCACGCCATCCCCACCTCTTCTTACTTTGTTACCAAACCAGTTGGTGACCTCGCCGCAGGCGATGGTCGCCGCGGTTCCACCGCGCGCGGTGGAGTCAAGCCATCCCCACCTCTTCTCATTTTGTTACCAAACCACTTGGTGACCTCGCCGCAGCGATTTTCGCGTCCGAGGCGGAACATGGCCGCGATTCGGGTCGTCAGCCGCGGGTCGGTCGTGCTTTAAATGGACAATTGGCTCGCCCGTTGATTCCCCATGGTCGAGGAGCTCAACCCCTTCAAGATTGCCCAGTCCCAACTGGATGCCGCCGCCAAGAAAATGCGCTTGGACAAATCCATGCACGAATACCTCCGCGAACCACAACGGTTCCTGCAAGTGCGCATCCCAGTCAAAATGGACAACGGCAAGACCCAGACCTTCACCGGGTTCCGTTGCCAATACAACGATGCCCGCGGACCCACGAAGGGAGGCATTCGCTTCCACCCCGAAGAAACCGAAGACACCGTCAAAGCGCTCGCTGCATGGATGACCTGGAAAACCGCGGTGGTGGACATTCCCCTCGGAGGCGGCAAGGGCGGCGTCATTTGTGACCCCAAATCCATGAGCGAAGGCGAGCTGGAACGACTCAGCCGCGGCTGGGTCCGCGCCGTGCACCAAATCGTCGGCCCCGAAAAAGACGTCCCCGCCCCCGACGTGTACACCACGCCGCAAATCATGGCCTGGATGACCGACGAGCTCTCCACCATTCGGGGCTACAACACGCCCGGATTCATCACGGGCAAACCCATCCCCATGGGCGGCAGCCAAGGACGCGGCGACGCCACCGCACGTGGCGGCATGTACTGCCTCCGCGAAGCCGCCAACAAGCTCGGCATCTCATTGGAAGGCGCAACCGTTGCCATCCAAGGCTTCGGCAACGCGGGCCAACACGCCCACCGCCTCGTGGAGGAACTGTTCGGTTGCAAAGTGGTCGCCATCAGTGACAGCCGAGGAGGCATCCATTCCAAGGACGGCATCAAGTTCGCAGATGCGCTTGCGGAAAAGAACAAGAGCCGCACCGTGCAAGGCCTCAAGGGAACCAAGAACATCACCAACGAGGCACTCTTGAAGCTGGACGTGGACATCCTCATCCCCGCCGGCATCGAAAATGCCATCACCAGCAAGAACGCCGACAAAGTCAAGGCAAAGATCGTGCTCGAGCTCGCAAATGGACCCACCACTCCAGAAGCAGACAAAGTGCTCCACGCCAACAAAATCCACGTCATCCCAGACTTCCTCGCCAACGCCGGCGGTGTGACCGTTTCCTACTTTGAATGGAGCCAAAACATCAGTGGTTACTACTGGACGGAGGCCCTGGTCCATGAACGATTGGATGAGAAAATGACGGACGCGTACCACGCCGTGTATGACCGCCACAAGCGAAGCCGTTGCGACATGCGAACCGCCGCGTACATGGTCAGCGTGGCACGGGTTGCGGAAGTGGTCAAGCTACGTGGCCTGGTCTAGTCAAGCGCGCCTTCGTGGCGAAGCAGCCACGCCTTCATCCCTTCATCCCCTTGTTTGACCCCCATGTACCCACCAATGCTACCGTCGGCTGAAATGATTCGGTGGCACGGCACCACAATTGGGAACGGGTTGCTTCGGTTTGCTTGTCCAACGGCCCTGGCCGCACCAGGGCTTCCAGCCGCCAAGGCAAGATCTCCGTAACTGACGGTTTTGCCAAAGGGGATCTGCTGCATGGCCGTCCAGACCGCCTCTTGGAACGCAGTGCCCGTGGAGCGGAGGGGGATCGTGAAATCGGTTCGCTTTCCGGCAAAATACTCGAGGAGCTGCTGTCGCGCTTGGGCGAGCACGACGGTTTCTTCCTCGGGACCCTCAGGGATGGGATTCCCCGGCAAATCAATGGCGGTGACCGCGTTCTTGTCACCATGCAACACAATCGAACCAATCGGCGTTTCGACAGTGATGTGGGCCATTTTAGCGCGATGCCACGGGCCGCTTTTGAACCATTGCCTGAACGTACATAAAGAGGCTCAGAACGAACAAGGCGGCCGCTGCCGCAAGCCAGGTGCTGCCCCTCCCGTGGGCCAAATGGGCCCATAGTGCGAGGGCGATGGCCGTGTTGAACAAGTAGAAGCTGCCCTTCATGAGGCCGCCAAAGCGTGGCGGGGTTTGTCCCCAACGCTCAGACAGGATGCGGGTGCCCAATCCAAGCAGCATCTGCAACATGCCCGCAGCGAGCCCCACGTGGATGTGTAGGTAACGCAGCCCTCCGAACTTGGGCTGGAGTGTCTCAGGGACCACGTTCAAGAACAGGCCCATGAGGACGCCGCAAATCATCCAAAACACGGCCGAAAACACCCAAGGGACGTACACGAATTCCGGCGTGACGCG
>JBMZMP010000014.1:0-246 GCA_049619235.1 Thermoplasmatota archaeon | reverse complement strand
AAGGACCCCCATGTACGTGAAGAATCCAATGAACACGAAGGGTGCAAATGCCAGGAAGAATCCAATGTGGCCCGTGAGGAACCCAAGGGTGACGCCGGCGATGCCGAGCATGGTGGTGTGCAATTCCCCTTTGATGGCGCCTGCTGCGATGGCGGGGATGCCACTGAGGCGCGGCACCCACAGGTGCCCGAGGGAGTACATGGAGACCAATCCGAAGCCAATCAACAACTCGTGGATGCCGGCAAC
>JBMZMP010000013.1:10146-19238 GCA_049619235.1 Thermoplasmatota archaeon | reverse complement strand
TCCAATCGAACTGGCCCCGTCAAGGGCTACCTCACCGTTGCCACTGTGGGACTCGAAGTAGATGGGCCGTTCCAATTTGAGATTCCTGCTGGGATGTACCCTGTGCATATCTTCTCCGAAGGTCATTCTCGCAGGTACCAAGACGTATTTTTTGACGGGACGCCTGTCAACATCGTTGTTGATCATTTCAAGGATCAAATGATTCGAATTTCGGGGCACATTACGACGGAACAGGGGTGGCCCCTTTCCGCAGTGGCCCTCAGGTTCACCTTCACCGGAGGTTGGCAAAATCAGTGGTTGCTTCCACCGGATCACCCGCTGCTTCCAATTCAAACCGTCCAATCGAATCAGACTGGGTTCTATGAATTGATGGCAGCGCCGGGAACCCATTCAATCACCATTTGGCGTGGTGGGTTCGAAACGGTGAACTTGGACGGATGGGCGCGGTCTGACCAGGTTGTCAACTACACGCTTGGGCCGCCGATGAAACCTGAACCCAAGCCGGTATCTGCGGTGGAACCGGTGCCCGAAATGCAGGAAGCCCCTGCGCTCGTGGTTCCCATCGTCATCTTGGTGATTTGGGCCGGATTGCTTCGGCGTCGGTAGGCACGCAAACGATCCAGATGGCGTTGGGCAATCTCCCAACGGTCCGGCGCACTTTATATCCATGCGGCGATACATTGTGTTTCATGAAGTTGCATCTTGTTGCTGCGGCATTCTTGATTACGGGGCTCATTGCGGCCCCTGTTCCCGTGCAAGCCCAGCAGACCCATTCCTTCGAGGGCTTGGTCTGCGCTGGCTATGCGTTTGAAGAAGGCTGGTGCGAATGGGGTTCCCTTCCCGGGGCAACCGTGGCCATTCACAAGGACGGCAACTTGCTAGGCATTGGCGCCGTTGACAAGTCGACGGAAACCGGCAAGGATGGCTCGTTCGCCTTCAGTGATCTCGAAGCGGGCACGTACCAAGTTTCGCTCAGCCGCGATGGCTTCGAGCCCGTGACGGAGCCCGTGGAAGTGGGGTCGGAGTCGTTCCGCACCTTTGGCCTGCACGGCGCCATGGTGGAGGTTTCCGGGTTCGTGGAGAGCGACAACGGCGTCGTCAGCGGCGCAGCAGTTTCCTTCCTTGGGGACCAATACCTTCGCACGGAAACCGACAGCAACGGCAACTTTGACCTGGAACTCCCTGCTGGTTACTACACCATCCAAGCGGAGCACAAGGAATTCCGCTCCAGCAGCTACTACCAACTCGTGGACGGAAGCAACACCGTTTCCATTGCCATGGAATCTGCTCCGGGCCGGGACACGGAAATCAAGGGCGTCGTCCTTGATCAAAACGGGGACGCCGTGCCCGACGTGCGCGTCAACTTGAACCAATGCTGTGGCCACTACGAGTACGACGAAAAGCCCCGCGAGGCAAGCACTGGAAGCAGCGGCAGCCACGGGGGCGAGGAAGTCATGGTCTCCGAGCCGTACCCCTACTACGATTCCTACCAAGAAACCGTCACCGATGCAAACGGAGCCTTCAGCTTCTACGGCTACGAAGGATACTACGACCTCAACTTCTACAAGGACGGGTACGCGCAAGTCTGGCAATCCGGCGACACAGCCCAAGACAACACCATCGAAGTGACCATGGAGAAATTCCCTGAGAAAACCGTCACCATCAAGGGAAAAATCCTTGGCGAAGGCGGCAAGGGGCTCGGTGCAGCCAGCATCAGCATTAGCAACGAAAAATACGGGCAATACGAATGCACCACGTACGAACAAGACGCCCAAGGCGACGACGACATGGTGCACGACGTGTACTACGGTGGCTACTACGGCTACGGATGCAGCATCGTCATGAAAGACGACGGCAGCTTCGAAGGCAAAGTGATGCCCGGCTACAGCATCATCAGCATCTACTACGACCACTGGCGGACCTGTGACCACAGCCAAAGCAGCGACGGCTCCTCATCGACCAGTTGCGGTACCAACTACTACTCCGCGTCCCTAGTTCGAAACTTCCAAGCGGACACGGAGTACGATCTCACCACCCGCCTCGTGGCACGCCCCGGCCCGGACGCGGAAGTGAACGGCTACATCCTCACCGAGGACGAGAAAGGCATCGCAAACGCGCAAATCAACTTCAACCGGCTCGACGGCTACAGCTACGCCTGGGCGCAAGTGGACGAACACGGCTCCTACCGGCTCGCCCTCGTGAGTGGCTACTATTCCGTGAGTGTCTACGCAGACGGCTACTTCCGCTGGGAAGGCAACCTGCAAATCGAAGCCGACAGCGTCACGCCGTTCGATGTGACCCTGACGGAAGGCCAAGGAAGCTACGGCTACTGCTGCTACCACTACGGGTACGCCGAAGACCGCGCGACAACGGACGGAGCCGAAAGCGCACCCTCGGCTTCACACGGCGGACACTTGGCCGCACCCGCTTCCGGTGGCACCGGCAACGAAGGAGCAGACTCGGATGAAGTGCCGTTCCAAAACCTAGGCGGCCTCGGCCCCTACGATAAGGAAAAGCGTGCCAACACCGTGGACGCGTCCAATGAAGCGCCACCCGTGGCCCTCTTGGTGGCCTGTGTTGGGCTACTCGGATTTGCCTTGCTGCGCCGCCGCTAAGGCGTCCTCGGCAGCCTTCTTCAACACCTCTACCCCTCTTTTTGTTCGCGTTCCAAACCACGTCAACGCTTCGCCATCAATGATCATGGAATGGGCAAACTCCTGTGTTGGAACGGATTTCTTGTGAAATGGGAATGGCTCCGTTGGTAGCAGCGCCCACTGCGCGCCAAGTGAGACAGCTTCCGATGCCGTGGTTTCGAAGTACTTGTCCCCTTCTCGGTCCGCAAACACGTTGCGGAACCCGGCCGCCGCAAGCATGGCGCTTGGGTAGGCGGTGCCGTTGAACGTCATCCAAGGGTACCAAATGGGACAAAACACGGGAATGCTCGGTGCGTCCGTGGGCGGCACAGGAAGGAACTGTGGCAGTGCGTCTCGGGCGCGGGGATCATCCACGCGGTCCACAAGTGTTTGCAGCCAGGCGGCTACATCCGAGATGGTTTCCACGTGCGACCACAACACCTCCACGCCAGCCTCAGTCAGTTGGTCCACCAACGCCTTTGGGTTTTCGTCCTTGTCCGCAAGTACCAAGTTTGGGGACAACGCCAGGATCTTCTCCAAACTCGCATCCTTGGTACCACCCACGTGGGGCAGGTCGAGGACTTCCTCCGGGAAAATGCAGAACCGGGTGCGGCCCACCACCAAATCGCCCACGCCCAATTCGAACAAACTCTCCGTATGGCTTGGCACCAAACTCACAATGCGCACAAACTCCGGATGGAGCCGCGATTGAAAACCAATGGTCTCCGACCACAACCATTAATGAAACGAGGTTTCTGGAGCGATTGTGCCTCTTTTCGGCAAGCGCAAACCACGAAACGCCCGCCCACATCCCTACGCGGACGAAATCACAAGCGACGCCGAGAAAGACCCCGCCATTTTCGCCATCAAATGGTTCCTGCTCGCCACTGGCGTGGTGGCCCTCGGGTTCCTCCTGAACCACCAATACAGCAACCACTACGGTGGCGGCGCAAGCAACTGGCTCGAAATGAGCTACCTACCCCTCTTCATTGGCTTGCTCCTCATTGGTACCCACTTCTTCAAAACCACGTGGAGCCACCACACCACAATGGTGGGGTGGGTCGTGTTTGGATTCTACTGGGCCCTCGTGGCCATGGACCAAAGCGACATCGCCAACTTCCTCTTCGCCTCCATTGGAGCCTACCTCTCGAATTACATTGCCTACCATGAATGGCTGGATCTGAAACGAGGTGTTCGCACCCTCGCCACCAAGTTCCTCGCCACGGCCACCTTCATCGCAGCAGGCACCTACTTTCTCATCGCGGCCATCAGCCCATTCCGCATCGGGCTCATCAACATCGTCGGAAACCATACCAAGTGGATGCTCGACTTGTTCGGCGCCGGCGACGAAAAGGGGCTGGTGTTCGTGGTGGACAAACAAGACATCCTCGGCCCTGTGACGTTCTTCTACCCGGAAACGTACTGCAACCCACACCGCAGTGACGAAGTGGGGGCCTACTGTGAAGAAAACGGCTACGGCGTCGTCACCAGTTACCCCGCAGAACCCACCAATTGGTTCGAGTCCCTGCTCCAGTACACCACCGACCCCTCCGCGGATGCGCTTCGCATCATCCCCGTCAGCATCATCCTCGCATGCACCGCCATCCAAAGCATCATGCTCTTTGTTGGGCTGTTCTACGGAACCACCGCGGACTGGAAGAAGAAACTCACCTTCAGCCTCGTCATTGGCGGCCTCATTTACGTCCTCAACCTGCTTCGCAACACCATCATCATTTGGTTCTACGGGCTCGGCCACGCCAGTTTCTGGTTCATCCATGACATCGTCGGGAAAGGGCTCAGTCTCGCTGCGTTGATCGGCATTGCCGCGGTGGCGTTCCGCAAATTCCCCGAATTCTTCGAGGCACTCGCCAGTGTCCTCGACACCATCCACCGGGATGGCCCGCTTGAACGCGCATTCCGCATCGGCCGCCGCCGCCCCAACGCCGACGGCTCGCCGCGCGTGGAGCAGCATTTCCTGCGCCGCGAACCCGCCATGGTGGCCTTCGTGAGCCTCATCACCCTCAACTTCTATGGGTGGAAATGGAGCAAGGAATGGCTCAAGCGATTGGACAACAAATGGTTCGAAGCCAAACGCACCCTCATCAGCCTCACCATGATTCTGTTCTTCGGCGGATGGGGCCTGTTCGTGTATGGTTCCTTCCAAATCCTGGACTGGAGCGACGTGAACACATGGGAAACCTTCCGCGCTGAAACCAACCTGTTCTACGGTGCCATCGCACTCGCAGGCTTCCAAGTGCTCCTGGCCGTCCAATTGGCCAAACTGGCAAGCCTCGCCAAGAGCAACGAAATGGTCGCGTACGCAAGCGCCGTGGTGCCCATCCTGGCCCCCGTGAGCCTCTACTTGAGCCAGAAAAACCTGGAAGCAAGCACCAACTGGGAAACCGGAACCTTCGCACCGAAACTGGTGAAGGACACCGCCAGCCAGTCCGACGGCTCCATAAGGGAAGCCTGAGTCGCCCCTTTGTGATTCGGATTGCCCGCGGAGGCGCCACTTGGGTTGTCACTCCCATCAGCCTGGCAATCTTGCTGGTGAGCTTTGACAGCGCACTCGGCGGATACGGCCTGCCCCTGAGCATGATCAGCCTCGCCGTGGCAACCAGCCTGCTATGGTTCTTCCGCGACCCCCAACGGGGCATCGCCAAAGGCATCGTCTGCCCCGCCGACGGCAAAGTGGTCCGCGTGGACCAACCCATGGACGCAGACATCGGTGAAGCGGACCGCATTGCCATTTTCATGAGCCCCCTCGACGTGCACGTGAACCGCGCCCCCGTGGACGGCAACGTCATCAAAGTCACCCACCACCCCGGCAAACACGTGCCCGCCTTCAACAAGGACTCGGACCGCAACGAACGCGTGGAGATTTTGCTGCAAACCGAACACGGCCTCGTCAAAATCGTGCAAATCGCCGGCGCCATGGCGCGCCGCTGCGTGCCCTACGTGGAGCCGGGGCAACACGTCAAAGCGGGCGACCGCATCGGACTCATCCGCCTAAGCAGCCGCTGTGATCTCTACTTCCCACGGGGTGCCGTGTCCTGGAACGTGGAAGTGGGCACGCGGGTGAAAGCCAGCATTAGCAAAGTGGGGGAGGCATGAAACTCCTCAAAATTGTCCGGGATGCATTCGCCGACGAAGCAGACGGATTTGGCCGCATCAGCAAAGCGCTTCGCCCCGCGGACTTCTTCACGCTCCTCAACGCCATTACCGGCCTGCTCGGCTTGGTGCTCCTAACCCACGGTCGCGTTGATGATGCCGTCAAGCTCATCGCGCTCGCCGTGGTCCTGGACGGTTGCGACGGCATCGCCGCACGTCTCTGGGGTGGAGGACCCCTTGGCCCTTTCCTGGACACCTTGGCGGATCTCGTCAGCTTCGGCCTCCTACCCGCAGCAATCGTCGCCGTGGTCATCACGCCGCAATGGATTGGCCTCGTCATGGGCAGCATGTTCCTTGTCGCAGGCATGCTCCGCTTGGCGCGGTTTGAAGCCCTCCGGGAAAAAACCACGCGGAACTACCACAGCGGCATGACCACCACCGGCGCCGCCATTCTGATCGGCATGATCATCTTCGTTGGCGTCCCCGACTGGGCCATCATCGCTGCCACGGCGCTCCTTGCCTTCATGATGGTCAGCCGCATCCGCACCCTCCGACTCACCTTCTGGCCACTGGTCGCAGGTGCATTCACCTTGTTCCCCATGTTCCTTAGCTTCGTGGTCCCCATTCCCCGCAGCATCGTCGTCGCATGCCTCCTCACAGGCATGTTCCTCTACACCATCGTGGGCCCCTTCGCCATCCTGGCATGGTTTGGCCCCACCAAGCACCCCAACGAGCAAACTGAACGTTCGGAGGAATCGTAATGGCCCAACCAAAACGAAAGAAGAAGCGCACACAAATCCGCACCGCAAGCGGCACCTTGCAGGACCGCTTGTTTCAGAAAATCGAAACCCTCCTCGCCGACCCCCTCGTCATCCTCCCGGAATGCGACGTGGAACCCAAGCCCATTACCAAGGCCCGGGCGCGCTTGGAGAAATTGAAGGAAACCCGCAAGCCCGGCTTCTTTGACAAGAAAGACAAGGGGCTCGTGGGGGCGATTGCAAACGCGTACCCCATCTTGGACCAAGACGCCATCCCCCGCGTCGCCGACTTCAAAGTGGGTGGAAAACGGCGCTTCTACCTACAACGGGGACAAGTGAAACGAGGCGTCACCATTGGCGTGCAAAACTACGACGACCCCATCGTTTTGATGCTCGCGTACGTGGACATGGCCAAGCAAGAGAAACTGCATTTCTTCGCCGGTGACAAACTTTGGTGCGTCGGCACAGTGCCAACCATCCCGGCCCCGTGGCTCACGTCCATCGACGCGGACCTCATGGAGGAATCGCCCGGCGTGTACGGCATCCCCGCCAAGGAACGCGTGGTGATTCAATTCTACGACGGCGACCAATTGCGTTTGCCGGTCAAAAAAGGCAACAACTGGCACAGCGCCGTCGCCCTTCGATACAAAGGCCCCCGGCAACGGCAACCCTTCGACGTGGCCGTCGAGCGAAACGGCGCCTTGTACACCCCGGACCGGGAAGTTCTCGCAGCCTACCGCGGCGGCATCCAAGACGACAAAGCACTCGCCCGCAGTGCCACCGTGGCCCAGAACGCCTAAAGCGTGGTCGCGGGCATCCGCGGCCATGAAGACATTCCTTGTCGCCGCCATGCTTGGCGCGCTCGTGCTTGCCGGCTGCGTTGGCAACAGCGACCCCGAGGGGCCAAACCCCACACTGGACTCCGCAGGATTCGCCCTGCCGTCCCTGTTCTGCCCCAACGGCGCCGACAGTTGCAACTTCGAAATGACGCCCGATGAAGGCCGCGAAGGCAACGAAGTGACCATTGCCGTGAACCCGAAGAATCCGCAAAACATCGTGGGTGGTGCCAAGGACTACTACCCAACGGACGCCGGGGAATGCGTGTGGAACGGCGTGTACGTCACCCACGACGGCGGCCGCACCACGTACGAAGACCGCAGCTTCGACGGCAGCCCATGGCGCGCCCTCAGCGACCCCGCCAGCTTCGAAGCCAACTACGCCAGCCAATTCTGGTGCACCACGGACCCCGTGGCGTACTTCAACACGGAAGGCACCCTCTACTACCTCTTGATGGCGTACCAAGCAGACCGCGTCACCGGCAGCAAAACCTGCCAAGACATCTGCCCCAACGGCGCACTCAACGACTGGGCCTTCAACCGCGCCACGCAAATCGTTGCGGTCAGCGACGACGGAGGCGACACCTTCCACACGTTCACGCCCATTCTGGAAGGAACTTTCCCGGTGAATTTCCACGACAAGGGCTGGATTGCAGCGAGTGCCGACGGCACCATCCACGTCATGTGGTGGGCCGCGTTCACGCCCGGCAACCTCTACTTCCGCAGCACCGACGGAGGACAAACCTACACCAGTGCCGAAATTCTCAGCACCACCGTAGGCGTAGGTGGCCAAACCGTTGACATTGCCCCCGAACCCGTTCCAGGCATTGGAACCGGCACTGCTGGCCAAGGCAGCTTCGTGGAAGTGGGCACCGGCGAACAAGTGTACGCCGTTTGGTACACGGGTGGCGCCATCAACATGCGACGCAGCTTCGACACCGGAGCCACCTTTGACGCACAGCGAGCCGTCGTGCCCACCAACTCGCAATCCATGCCCGGGCTCGAAGACCGCGACCGCCGCACCGGCTACCCCGCCATTGCAACGGACCGCAACCCGGACAGTCCCTTCGCCGACGCCATTTACGCTGTGTGGAACGACGCCTGTGGCGACGATGAATGGAAACCCCGCGGCGAATGCGCGGTGACAGGAAACAACAGCATCTACTTCGCGGCAAGCTACGACGAGGGCACCACGTGGACGCCGTCCGTCCGCATCAGTGACGCAAGCGCCGTGGGCGACTGGCAAATCTTCCCCGCCGTGAGCGTCAGCCCAGGCGGCGTCATCGACGTGAGCTGGATGGACACCCGTGGCACGCGGCACATCGAATGCCACGAAGGCACCCCCAACTGTGAAGAAAACTACCCCGGCGAGTACCCAACGTTCGAGCAGTACTACACGTACAGCCTGGACGGCGGCAAGACCTGGAGCACCGACTTCTCGGTGCGTGACGCCAGCGACGACGGCTGGGATCCGGCCAACTGCCACCACCAGAATGGCGACATCTTCATCGGCGACTACAACGACATCGACAGCAGCTGGCAAGCAGCCCACCCGGTGTGGCCCGATACCCGCAACGGACACTGCGACGTGTACACCGCCACCATTGAACGGCCCATGTTCGCAGAAGGCTGGACCGAGGAAGGCATGGAAGCCGCCAACGCCAACATGATGCCGCTGTAAACCTTTATCTCCTCTTTTTTCCCTCATTCCTTGTGCATTGGTTTTTCGTCCTTGTCATGGTTTTTCTTTTGTC
>JBMZMP010000013.1:8171-10136 GCA_049619235.1 Thermoplasmatota archaeon | reverse complement strand
GGTGTGTTGAATCTAGTCAACTCGATGAACTGCAAGAGCGCCCGCCAAGTTGGGAGCAGCACCCGAAGTTGAATGAATTCCGTTTTCACAATGAAAGGGGCACCGAGGAAATCGTCTACCTGAATGGTTCGATTGGGAATTCCTCCGTGAACCTAGTCGTCAGGGTACCAGGGAACATGGAAAGTTACCGTGATGACCTGCGAGCAAATCGGCCGCATGAGACGGGCCTGGCTTCATTCACGGCAACCGTCGGCGAAAAATCGGTCTCCAATTCCTTTCGATTGACAAACTGTAGCACATTGCATCTGGTCGTGACCTTGATGGCCGATGACGAATTGTATCTGGATCTTCGGCATGCCGATGTGAGGTGTGGATGAAATTTTTGCTCGTTTCCGCGTGCTTCGCCCTCGTTTCTGGATGCGTTGGTTCAGACGAAGATACGCGCGAGGTTTCGGGGCTAAAATATGATCAGAACTTCGTCGTCAGCGTTACAAACCGGGGAAATCAATCTTGGTACTTTGACTTGAAAGGGGAGTTGGCAGGGTCCTCGGTCTCCTCTCATTTCTTGGTGCCACCACAAGAAACCGGGTGGGGCGAATATTACCAGGCCTGGATTGTGCATGGGGCAAGTGGCAACGTTCGCCTTTCGGCAGGCAACGCGGAGAAAGAGTTTGATCTCCTTTTCTCTTGTGGGCAGGATGCCCGGCTGGAGATTGAAATCACTACGGACAATGAATGGTTCGCTGACATCGTGTACCCACCGCCTTTCCGCTGCTAGGGTAGCGGTGTGAGGGCTAGGTTGGTTGCCGCCCTCGCGAACATGGCTGGTTCGCCCACTGCAAGGCTTTTCCAGTCCCCCGTTCCTCCTGTCAGGTGCAGTCAAGCGTTGTTTGGGCCGTTGCTGTCTGTTGCCTGTCTGGTTGCACGGTTCCGCTTGAAGGTGAATTCGGTTTCAAGGCCACGAACCTATCCGACCAGTCACAGAACTTGGGGGTGGCATGGCAGTTTGGCGGGGATGCACGCTCCTTGAATGTGACCTTGGCCCCCGGCGGGATTTGGCACTACAACCAAAGCGTTTCCATGAGCGGAACCATCACCTTGTCCGCGTGGTCGGAGAATGCTACGGAAGCTCGGGTAGGCCAACTCGCGGACGGGAGCGGGTTCTACCTTTGGATTGAAATTTTGCCTGATGGAGCCATGGAAGTGGCAGCCACGGCAGGGACATTTCCGGCTAAGGAGTAAACAACTCGATTTTTCCTTTCGGTCCAAACCCTGCGACCGTTCCCGGTTCAAACCGGGGCCCCCACTTGCCGGTCATCACTTCGTAACTGTCCTCGCAGGCAGGGTTGTGGCCCACCAACAACAAACCATCCTCTGCAGCATCCACGAGCCGCTGCGCCGGGGCCGCGTACAGATCCTCGCGGACGGTGGGGGTGATGTTGAGGACTTGCCCAACGATTTGCGCGGTCTCCATGGCGCGGGTTGCGCCACTGCTGGTGATGCGCTCGACGCCTTTGCCAACCAGCCATTCGCCGACCGTTCGAGCCTGGGCTGCACCGGTCGGGGAGAGTCGGCGGGACTTGTCCGGCCAACCGTCTTCGGTCTGCGCGTGGCGCATGATGAACTTCATTCAGGCCTCGATTCCGTCAATCGCAGATAAGCAATCACCGGCATGATGAGGTCGCCGAACCTTTCGCCGCGATCCGTCAAGCTGTATTCGATGCGCACGGGAACCTCGGGGTACACCTTTCGTTCAATGATGCCCTCGCGCTCCAAGTCCTTCAAGCGGCTGCTGAGCGTGCGGCTGCCGACGCCTGCGAGGTCCTTCACGCGGGCCCCGATGCCGCTTCCTACGCTGCTGAGTTCTTCCTTCAATTGGTTGAACCGCATGGTACCACGGACGCGCAGCAGGAACAGAATCTCAAAACTCCATTTCTGGAAAATGGAGCCGATGCTCGCAACGGA
>JBMZMP010000013.1:274-8161 GCA_049619235.1 Thermoplasmatota archaeon | reverse complement strand
TCATGGATTTCCCGCTCCAAATTGCCGCTTTTCCAGAGCCAATTGATCACCGCTTCCATCTGTTCGCGGTGCCCGACCACCAAATTGTCGAGGAATTCATTCAACTCACGGAGGGTTTTGTTTGAGGGCACTTCCATTTTGGACACCGCGTGTTCCGAGCGAAACCTGCGTTCCGCCCGTCCACTGCTCCCTTTAGTATGCACCTGCATTTGGGTGTATTGTGTCCGTAGACCATACGTACCCCCTCCTCGGCAAGAATCTGCCAAACCAGCTCATTGTGGGATTCATCCTCATTGTGCCGTTTGTGTTGACCATTTACGCCATGGTGTCCCTCTGGGGGCCCTACTTCCAAATGACCCACCTCGTCCTGATGCTGAGCATGTTCCTCTTCGGCGGACTCGGCATCACCGTGGGGTACCACCGCATGCTCACCCACGGCGCGTTCAAACTCCGCGCCCCCGCAAAGTTCCTCACCCTCTGGATGGGCATCACCGCCCTGCAAGGCGGACCGGCCTCCTGGGCCGCCACCCACCGCCGCCACCACAGCCTCAGTGACCAAGAAGGCGACCCCCACAGTCCAAACGTGGACGGTTTCTTCCACGCCCACATTGGCTGGATGCTCAAAGGCCGCATGGTGCAATCCGGAAAAGGCTACGACGACCTCATGGAGGACAAGATGGTTGCTTTCTTCGAACGCACCCAAGCCTTCTGGTACGTCTTCGGTTTCATTTTCCCCGCCGTCATCAGCTACTTCATCGGCAGCGGCTTCTGGCTCGGCCTCCTATGGGGTGGCTTCGTGCGCGCTTTCATCATGCACCACACCACGTGGAGCATCAACAGCATCTGCCACATGTGGGGCGCCCGTCCTCTTAAGGCCCCTGACGACTCCCGCAACAACGTCATCTTCGGCGTGCTCGGATTCGGCGAAGGCTGGCACAACAACCACCACGCCTTCCCAAAGAGCGCCCACTTGGGTCTCCGTTGGTACCAATTTGACCTCGGCAAGTACTTCCTGTACGTGCTGCGAGGCCTCGGCATGGTCAAGGACGTGTACGTGCCAAGCAAGGAAGAACTCTCCAAGCGTTCTTGGAAGGTCATCCGGGCCGCGCAAAGCGCCGACGAAAAGGCAAAGGCTCAGAAACTGAGCACGTAACCGCCCACTCGGATGCCGCTGAGGCTTTCCGCGTGGAAGTCGAACCGGGCTTCAATGGGGTAATCCCATTCGCCCACTTT
This sequence comes from Thermoplasmatota archaeon, assembly GCA_049619235.1. Classification (GTDB taxonomy): domain Archaea; phylum Thermoplasmatota; class E2; order JACPAO01; family JAHFTW01; genus JBMZMP01. The sequence goes on along the minus strand of JBMZMP010000013.1, from coordinate 6,928 downwards.
TTCCAATTCTCCCCCCAATTCGTTTCCGAAGCTGCGCAGGAACTTTTCGTTGCGCGGTTGCTGCAAAAACCAAACCGTCGCCCTTTTTCTGGGAGCCAAATGGAGGATTCATCACCACCGCGTCCACTTTCGGAGGCGCCCAAGGCAGCGTCGCCACGTGAAACGTGCCCTCGCAGTGCTGGCGGGCAATCTCCACCGCCGCCGCGTCCTGATCCACGCCAATCACCGTGGCGCCAAGCAACTCCGCGCCCTTTGACAACACGCCAGTGCCACACCCAAGATCCAACACGGTCTTGCCTGCAATGGCGTCGTCGAGGTTGGCTTCCCACAACAAGCCCGCTGCGATGCCGGGGGGCGTGGGGTACTGTTCCCACTGTGGCTCGGGGTTTGGAAAATCCGGAATGGACTCCAAGGCGCGTTCCAAATCCTTTTTCTTCACAACAAGGCCACTTTCGCACGGTTTAAGGCCTCACGGAACCAGTAACACTTGTGCTCTACATTGTTCGCCACGGGGAAACCACGCACAATGCCGCGGGCATCATCCAGGGCCCGCGCATCGACAGCGACCTCAACGAAACCGGCATCCGGCAAGCGGAACAACTCGGCAAACGATTCGAATCCATCCACTTGGATCACGTGTACAGTTCGCCCCTGCGCCGCGCCAGAGACACCGCCGCGGCCCTTGCCCGGGACGTGCCCGTGGTGGTTGCGCCGGATCTCCACGAATTGGACTTCGGACTCATGTGCGGGCAGCCATACCAACAAATGGAACCGGAAATCCGTCGCATCGTGGATGCCTGGAAGGCTGGGTTCCACGACGAACGGTTCCCCGGCGGCGAATCAGCGGCCCTTGCACAATTCCGGATTCGCCACACCGCCAAACGCATCCATGAGGAGTCACTGGAATCGGACGTGGCCGTGGTCGCGCATGGCCGCATCAACCGTGTCCTTCTCGCATACATCTCCGATTCGGGGCTCGGCAGCCTCGAATCATACCCCCAAGACAATGCCAACATCACGGCCGTGGAAGGCCGAGACGTGATCGTCAAGAACGACACGCGGCACCTGGCCGTCGAAGCGTAACCCGTCTTGGGTCAATTTGGGCAAAATCGCTTATACTGCGCGCGAGCGTTTTTCTTCATGAACGCCGGCGAAGGTCCGCGCATGGAGGTGTTTGCTTGACTGCAAACGGTTATGCAAACGCCCACGTCTTTGCCCTGCAGCGAATGCAATTGAAACGCATCCTGTGGCACATGCTTGGAGGCACCCGTGGGGGCCCCACGCGCATTCGCATCTTGACCGCGCTCATCGACGCGCCGCAAAACGCCAACCAGTTGGCAAAGGACCTCGGCATGGATTACAAAACCATCCAACACCACCTCCGCATGATGAAGAAAAATCGCCTCGTGGACACCTACGGTGCCGGCGAATACGGAGCCACGTACTTTCCAAGCGCGGAACTGGAACAATCCATGCCGGAATTCGAAATCATCCGCGCCAAAATGGAAGCCAAACCATGATCATGACCGTCAACCTCATCCTCGCCATCCTCAACGGTGCACTGGCACTCCTCATCGCCAGTGTGTACGCCAAGAATTACACGCAACTGCGCACCCCGTTCACCCTCGCGCTTCTGTTGTTCGCTGGCTTCGTGGTGCTCCACAACGCCGTTCTCGTCTACCACTACGTGACCATGATGGACAGCATGGGTGGGGAAACCTTCGTTCTCGTGGAAGGACTGCTGCAAGCGGCCGCCCTCGGAGCACTCGCCTACGCCACGCTACGCTGAATCAATAGCCATCCATATTCACCGACGAAGCAAACCAAGTCGTGCAGGTCGTGCCCACCTCATGGACCTACCAGAATGGGCCTCGGAGTGGAACGCGCAGCAAGACTCGAAAACGCCCCTCACCCGGCACGTGCTGGCGTGGCTCGCGCGGATTTCATAGCCGGCTTTCGCTAGGCTAGTTTGCAGCGAGGCGCTGCAGATCCGCTACCCCAGGGCAATCGACCCAGTTCGAGTGGTGTCCTAGTAGCCAGCGTTCTTCAGAATCTGCGTCGCCATGGCCGCAAAGCCAGTGTCCGCCTTCTTCTGGGCCGTCTCGATTTGCAAGTGAACTGCTTCATCGAGGGTTTGGCGTTGGTTCTCAAAGAACACGCCCGTTGCGAAGTGCTCCTTCATCGCCGCCACGACCGCTTCCATTTGGTTGCTGGTGTCGTGGCCGGATTCCAGGGTCTTCTGCTCGGCGCGGGCCTTCTCGTAAATGTCGTTGAAGGTCACACAGGGACTGATCGCTTGCACGAAGGAGTACCCCTTGTGGTCAATGGCTTGGCCAATGAGCTCCACGAGCTCCTTGATGGCGCCACTGTAGGCGCGGCTCACGTGACTGGCGCCGGCCATGATGGCCATGGCAAGCGGGTTCAAGGGTTGATCCGCGGACTTGCTCGCATCCGTGTACGGCGTGGTCTTGGTCTTGAGACCTTGCTCACTGGTGGGACTGGCTTGTCCCTTCGTGAGGCCGTAGATCTCGTTGTCCATCATGATGTACGTGATGTTGGGGTTGCGGCGTGCGGCGTGGATGAAGTGACCTCCACCAATCGCCATGCCGTCACCGTCTCCACCCACCACGATGACGTGCTTCGTGGGGTCGTCCATGGCAAGGCGCAAACCGGTTGCTACGGGCAAGGCGCGGCCGTGCACGGCGTGGAAACCGTACGCTTTCATGAAGTGAGGGAACCGGCTGCTGCAGCCGATGCCGCTGACGAAGATGACGTCCTCGAACTTGATGCCGCGGGCAGCAAGCGCTTTTTGCGTGGCGTTCAGGACGGCGAAGTCCCCGCAGCCGGGGCACCAAACGGGTGGCAGGCTGCCCTTGTAGTCCTTGGCCTTGAGGGTCACGGTTTCAGTCATGCGGTTCCTCCCATGATTGCTTCCACTTTCTCAGTCACTTGTGTCCAAGCCACGGGCGTGCCTTGGATGTGGTTGAGGCGGTGGAAGTGTTTGGCGTGGCGCTTGCGGAGCAAGCCTTCCAATTGGCCACTGTAGTTGGCTTCAACGACCAGCACTTCAGGGGCTGCGTCGATGACGTCTTGGAAACCGTCAACGGGGAGCGGGTGCAAGATTTTGGGGCACAAGTATGCCACTTTCTTGCCGTCTGCGATGAGTTGCTGCACGGCTTCCTTGACGGGGCCCTTGGTGCTGCCCCAGGTGACGATGAGCAAGTCTGGGTTTTGGTCGCCGAAGGCTTCCAATGCCATGGGGTATTTCCAAGCGTCACTGATTTTCTCCATGCGCTTGATCATCATGGCTTCGTGGTTCTCACCCGTGTAGGTGGGGTTGCCGTATTCGTTGTGTTCGAGGCCTTCAGCCACGTGCATGCCGCCGGCTTGGCCGGGGATGGCTTGTGGGCTGACGCCGCTTGGAGTGAACTTGTACCGCTTGTAGTCCACGAGGTCTTCCTCCGTGGCAATGTCGCGGTTGATGATGGGGGTATCGCCGAGTTGTGGAATGTCCACGTTCTCGGTGCGGTTTCCAAGGCTGTGGTCCGTTGCGAGCATGACTGGCACTTGGTATTTCTCGGCCAAGTTGAACGCCCACACGGTTTGGTGGAAGCAGTCCTTGACGCCGGTGGGGGCGATGACGATGCGGCTGGCATCGCCGTGGGAACCGTACACCATCATGTTCAAGTCAGATTGCTCGGGCTTGGTTGGCAAGCCCGTGCTTGGGCCGCCGCGCATGGCGTTTGCAATCACGACAGGGAGTTCCGCGGTGCTGGCGAGGCCGACCAGTTCCTGCATGAGGGCAAGGCCGGGGCCGCTGGTGGCGGTCATGGATTTCTTGCCGGCGTAGGAGGCGCCAAGGCATTGTGCGATGGCGGCCATTTCGTCCTCCGCTTGCACGCAGACCTTGCCCAGTTTGGGCAGTTCCACGGCGAGCGCTTCCAGGATGGAACTGGCGGGGGTGATGGGGTAACCTGCGTACACGTCCAGGCCAGCCACCAAGGCGCCAAGGGCGATGGCTTGGTTGCCGTTGAGCATGATGCGGTCGTCGTCTTCACCGGCCACGGCGAGGGTGTCGGTGTGTTGGCGGTCAAATTCGGCAATGAATGCAAACGCTGCGTCCACTGCTTCATCGTTCTTTTCGAGGAGTTTGGGGTTCTTGCCCTTGAACTTCTTGCGCACGGTCTTCTTGACGTTGTCTGCGGGGACATCGTAGAGGGCCATGCAGCAAGCCACTGCGAACACGTTCTTCGCCTTCGGGTTGCCGATGCGTTCTTTGACGATGGCGTCGAAGTCGATTTCGTACACGGTGATTTCGGGCTTTTCGGGCACGTGGCTCACTTGGCCAGGATCGTAAATCAGCACGCCGCCGGGGCGGAGTGAATCAAGGTGCTTGTCAATTCCCTCTTGGTTGAAGCTACAAAGCACATCGGCCATGTTGCCGGAGCTGAGCACTTCTTCCGTGCTGGCGCGCACTTGGTACCAGCAGTGGCCGCCTTTGATTTCTGCAGGGTAGCTTTCGAAAGTGAACACGTTGTAGCCGATGTCGGAAATCGCAAGAGTTGCGATTTCGCCAGCGGAAATGACGCCTTCACCGGACTCGCCGGCGACTCGGAATGTAAAGTTGGGAATTGGCCCTCACCTCGTTTGTGCGCCTCCTGTTGGAGACACAAGCGATGGGACTGGCTTTGTTATTAAAGGGTTAAGGAATTGGGCGAGAAAAAAATTGGAGGGAAAAGGGGGAAACGCATTCGCGAGATGATTACGATTTTCGTGAAGCCACGACAGCCGCCATCACAACGAGGGCCAAAAACGTGGGCGCGCCGGGCGATTCCACTTCTTCTGGTTCGTTTTGCGCGTCAAGATCCTCTTGACTGGTGCCGTTGATGATGTTCACGAACAACAGCATTTCGAGTTGGTTGGGGGCACCGGCTTGCGTGTAATCCACGGTTGCGTTGATTTGGTACCGGCCTTCCGCGAGCAAGCTTGGCAGGGTCACCGTGAGTTCCTGCTCCGTGGATTCGCCGGCTGGGACTGGTTTGTGTGCCGGGAACCATTCAAATTCGAAGCCTGGGGGGCCTTCGGCGGTCACGATGGGGTGGCCTTCTTGGGTGCCGCGGTTGCTGAGGGTGAACTTGTAGATCGGCTTGTCGCCGGGTTTGGCGTCTTGCTCAACGGAGTCCACTTGCCAGTCGAGGATGGCGAAGTCTGCGCTGATGGCGCCACCGGTGACGCCGGACCCCACGTGGATGTCCTTCGTCACGGAGTTGCCGTTCAAGTCGGTGGCTTCCACGCGGTACACGTCCGCGTCCACGAGGTCTCGGCCGCTCCATCTGTAGGCAACACCTAGTTCCGAGCAAGTGTGGAATGCTTGGGTGCATTCTTGCGTCACGGGGTTGCCGGCGGCGAGGCCATTGGGGCCGTAGCCTGGAACCAAATCGTTGTCCCAAAGCCGTCCGCCCCATTGTTCCAGTTGGTCTGTGATGTCTTCGCCATTCAGGGTGACGCGGAGGTCGCTGAGTGGTTCGGCGAATTCGATGGTGAGGCCACCGTCGGCTGGAGCTGCGCCGTCGCCGGGCAGCAGGATGGGCCATGGGGCCGTAGCGTCGTTTCGTTGTTGTTGGGCGTCGTCGTCAGTGCAGCGCTCCACGAGTCCGGCTGGGTCCACGCCTGTGTCGCAATTTTCCACAACTGCCGGCGCCCAGAAGCGGGCCAACTCTTTGTCGTTGGCGTCATAAGCATGGACTGCGGCAGCGTAGGCCCCGTCGGGAACGAGGGGGGTCTGCAAGTTAATGAAGAAGCCGTCCGATTCGTCAAGATCGGCGCGGTAGTTGATGAGCGCTTGTCCAGTGAACCAAGCTTCGCTTGGCAATTCGCAAATGTCCTCTCCCACATCCACAACTTGCGGGCCAAAACTGAATCCAAATGTTTCGATCTGGTCTGCTTGGTCACCAATGGCTTGGAATTGTGCAAAAAAGTCGCCGCTGGCGTGAATTTTGTTGTCAGACCCGGGCTGCAGATCTGGGTTTAGGAACAGGATATCAATGTCGCCGCAATTGCGGATTTGGGCCTCGCCGCCACCTGTAATGAACAGGAGAGATAGCAAGGCCAACGGAACCAACCACATTTTCATGTAGGGGGACCAAAAAGGGAGAGGGAAAAAGGGTTGCCGTTCGTTTATGCAAACGTCTTGATCAGGTCTGTCCGCGTGACGATGCCGGCGATGTGGCCATCTTGGACCACTGGCAGTGCGCCCACGTGCAGCTCAAGCATGCGGGCAGCGGCGGCAGCGGCGCTCATGTCAGGATCAATGGTGTGGACGCTGCTTTGCATGTATTGGGCCACGTGCATTTCGCGCACTTCCTGCTTTTGGTGGCTCGTGTCGGCGTTCTTCATGCCGGCAAGGGCGGCTGCGATTTCGTGTTCCGCAATGATGCCGCGGATTTCGCCGCCTTCCAGCACTGGCAGCCGGGCGATGTCGTTGTCGAGGAGCAGGCGTCGTGCGTGCACGAGGCGATCGCTGCCGGATACGGCTTGCAGTTCCGTTTTCATGAATGTGGCGACCGCTTCTTGGCTCTCCACGAGGTGGAGCAGGTCTGCCTTCGTGACGACGCCCATGAGTTTGTCGCCTTGCATGACGGGAATCATGGTGAG
>JBMZMP010000013.1:0-264 GCA_049619235.1 Thermoplasmatota archaeon | reverse complement strand
TTTCCCACGTCTGCAAGCAGCGCGTCGAGGGATTCATCGGGGTGTGCTCGAATGAAGTCCTTGATCATGACGCTGCTGGCATGCAGCGTGCTGGTTTGGATGTCCTTGTTGTGTGCGCGGCCCAGTTTGTCCGCGATGCTGCCGTCGGTGGCGATGCCCACAAGTTTGCCATTTTCCGTTACGGGAATCTTGGTGATTTTGTGCTGCTCCATGAGTTGGAGCAGGTCTTTCAGGTTCCGATCTTTGTCCACGGTGACGATGTCC
>JBMZMP010000012.1:12633-20675 GCA_049619235.1 Thermoplasmatota archaeon | reverse complement strand
AAGCTCCTTGATGGCGTGGTACGCTTTCTCGCTTGCCAGGTAGGATGTGGATGCGTCGAGGCTGAGCCCGGGCCCCTTGTACAGGGCGCGGTACTCCTTTGGGTCCATGATGGGGTTCTTGTGCCGGTCGTTCGGGTAGGGGCCGGAGAAGTGATGCGGTTCCTTCCGGTCGGGCAAGTTCACGTCCGGGTGGCTGCGGAGCCAATGGCTGAGGGCCGTCGTCCCGCATTTGGGTGCGCCAATGAGGAATACGTCGGGTGCAAACCGCTTCACAAGGCTCCCATTCGGCTCCGGGTGTAAACCCTTATGACGTGAACCGCGGGGTCCGATGTGTGTCTGTGGCCGTCGTGATTCCCACTTTTGGACGCCCAGATCTCCTGCGTTCCCTGGTTCCACGACTGCAAGCGCAGAGCCTGAAACCCGCGCGCATCTTGTTCGTGGACGACACGCCGGGCAACGACGTGGAAGAGGCGGCAAAGGAACTTGGCGTGTCCTACCTGCGCAATCCGGGTCGCCCCAGCCTCACCCGGGCCCGCAACCTTGGAATTTCATCCACAACGGAACCAGTCATCGCGTTCTTGGACAGCGACGTCCAGGTCCCCTTGGATTACTTGGAACGAATGGTGGCCCTACTGTCCGACCCGCGTGCTCCCACGGCGGTCCAGGGCCATGTGCCAAATGCCTGGAACCAGCAAGGCTGGAAACGGATTCCGTTGAATTTGTTGCTGCAACCGGTCAACGCCGGCTCCCGCATGCGGTTCCGATTCCCGTTCCGCAACTCCTTCCCACACAAGCCACGTGGGGTGTCCGAAAGCGAGTGGCTGAGTGGCTCCAACATGGTGTTTCACCGGGAACGGCTTTGCGACCTGCGCTTCGACGCCTCCCTGGAAAGATACTGTTTGGGCGAGGACGTGGACATGGGTTTGCAATTGCGCCACCACGGCCACACCATCCTGCTGGACGCTGAAACGGTGGTGCACGAGTTGAACGACGAAGCCGGCCGCCTCGACAATGATGACTTGGCGTTGATGCGAGTGATCAACGTCCGTCACATTCTCCGAAAATACGCGCCCCGGCGCGCAAAAGGCATCGCCTTGACGTACCAAGACCTGGGTTGGTTGCTACAAAATGAGCCAACCCGTTTCCTTTCCAATCTGCGACGGTACATCCGCCACCGCCGCATGGTGCGCGGCATGCGGACCCCGGCGGAATGGAACCCGCTTTACTCCTTCTGGGAATCCACGTCCAACAAGTGATTTGCTTCGGCAAGATCCTCCGGGAAGTCAACTTCCACGCAGAGGCAATCACTCACATCCACTGGGATGACTTGCAATTGGTTGAGGCTTTTCTCAATGGCCTTCTCGAAGTAGTCTTGGTCCTCGCAAGCGGCAAGGGCGTCCATGAACGTGGCGCGGGCGGCGGCGTTCACCGCGTTGATGCCCACGGCTTCCCCGAGGCCCCCTTGAATGTTTTTGGCAATGGCCGTGATGCGACCGGTCTCCTCTAGGAAGGTCACTTCTTCGTCACCAACTTTTTTGTACGCAACGGCCACGCAAATGGCGGGTCCATCCGCTGCGTCCATTGCGTCCTTGACGCGGCGAACGGAGGGAGCATCCAGCACCACGTCGCCGTTGAGCCACAACGTGGTTCCGTGGGTGTGTTGCAGTCCACGGAGAAGGGATTTGCTGGTGTTGGTGCAGTCAAACTGCTCATTGTACACGAACCCAAGTTCCGGGTGCGCTTCCATGATGTGTTCCTTCTTGTGGCCCACGACGGCGGTGATTTGAAACGACTCCATCTGCGCTGCGAGGCACCGAAGTTGGCGCCCCATGATGGTTTCGCCACTGTTCAACTTCGCAAGGGGCTTGGGCAAGTAGTGGCTGAGTCGGCTGCCGAGGCCTGCTGCGAGAATGATGGCGGAATCCACGATTTTCTTCAGTTGCGCGGCTGTTTAGTCTTGTCGCTGGCCGCATCGGTTCGGTAGTCCCACGCCGGTAGGGGCGTCCGCCAGTCTGCGCCGTAGTGGTGGGCAAGGAAGCCTTCCGGGTCTGCGGGAGCAGTCCAGGTTCGGCCCTCCCACTCGATGGTGCCAAGAGGCTCCAACAATTCCCGCGGGAATAGGTATGTGTGGGTGCCCTTGTCAGAGCCGGCGTGCGCGCGCCGGTGCTCGCCGTCCGGGTGGAACCGGAAGAAGTCCACCACGAGGCCGGTCTTTTTGTGCACGAATTTGACCGTGTATGGGGAGGTTTCCAGGCGGGCAAAACCGGGGATGGTTTTCGGCACGATGCGATCCCAGTCCTCCTGGAATACGCCCACGTCCATGTCGTCGTCGTGGGGAATCAAGTGTCCATCGCGGACAATGCCAAGCAGGGTTCCGTACGCGAGGAAAGCACCATCTGGGACGGCGGCCTTCAACACGTCCACGCCGTGGCGTTGGAGCATACGCTGCATGGTCCGAATGGGGTGCCGGATGGCAAGCCACGGTTTCCCGGCGCGAACCATGCGGAATGCGTGTGTGCATCGCCAGCGAAGCCACGCCATGCTCATGCCAAATGGGCTTGATTTCTAACTGCTTGCTTGTGAAATGACGATGCGCTTCGCGGTGTTCTCGATGAACAAGGAGCCGCGGGCCAGCAGCCGTAGCATCAACGTCTTGCCGAGGGGTGCACGAACGGTTTCATATCCGTGCGTCCGCAGTTGCTTGCCGGCGATGGCTGCATAGCGCGCGTACCGCAGTGCTTGGCCTTGTCGTCGTTTCCAGGCATGTGCCTTGTCTGGGTTGGGCGGTTTTCGGGCATCTCCTTTCCAGTCCGCTTCGTCTGCTTGGAATGAAGTCAATGGCTTGCGGTTGGGTACTTCACCCAGGTCGAGCCAAGCTTTGTACGCGGCGAGCATGCGTTCATGGTCGTGCAGAAACGCTTCGTGGTTGTGCACTCGGACCCGGCCCGGGTAGGTTCGGGCGAGGTGGGCTGCGAGTTTGCTTACCAAGGCCCATTCCCGTGCAAGTGCGTATTGGCAGCGTCGGCCCCATGCCACGCGGAAGTGAGAATCAATCACGTCTCGGGGGTCACGGATGCAGAAGATCACATGCAGGCCGGGGTTTTGTGAAAGGAGTCGCTTGGCATGCTTCCAATGGTACGGCGTCTTTTCGCCGGCCAATGGGTACCCCACGTGTTGCCGGTGTCCTTCTGACAGCGCCCAGAGCAGTTCGTCCGTGGAACGGGGGCGGTTTTCCTCGAGGTGGTCCTTGAGGTGGCGGTATGGTTTCATGCGCGGAGACAGCCGAAACAGTTCCTCCACGGGCGCATCAGAGCGACACCAAGTGTCCAAGGCGGGCGTGACGAGTGCATGGGTTTCCTCGCCGATGCTGACGCCAATGGTGTGGAGTTTCTCCGCGAGGAGCGTGGTTCCCGAGCGGGCCATTCCAACCACCATCAGCAACTTGTCCATGCGGCCTGATTGGCCCGTGGTTTTTGGGGATTGGCTACCGGAACGCCCGTGCCACCGCCGGTTCGATACGTTCATTGCCGTAGTGGTCGTCGCCAATGCGTGAAGGATGCGCTTCTTGAGAAGATGGCCGGAGAAATCGCCCTCAGCGAAAGCCCCGGCGCCACCATGCGGAAATGGCGGGAAACATTCGGCCTCAGCCAAAGCGACCTCGCCATCCGCCTAGATGTCAACCCCAGCGTCATCAGCGACTACGAATCCGGCCGCCGTAAATCCCCCGGCATCGCCACTGTGAAGCGGCTTGTCACCGCCCTCGTTGACATGGACGAGGAGCAAGGCGGCCACACCATTGCAAAATTCCAATCCCTCGTCGCTCCGATGGACGGCATCCTTGACATGGGGGAATATCGGCGGAGCGTTCCCGCGACGGAATTTGTCGAAGCCATCGAAGGCCGGGCCCTTGTGTTTGGTGACCTCGAAGAACGCCGCATCCAAGGCTACACGCTCATCGACTCCATCAAAGCGATTGGTTCTCTGAACGCCACCGATTACACGCGCGTGTACGGCTGGAGCACGGAGCGGGCCCTGATTTTCAGCGGCATCAAGTACGGCCGCAGCCCCATGATTGCCATCCGCGTCCACCCCATGAAGCCCAGCATGGTGGTGTACCACCAACCGGAGGACGTGGACAAGTTGGCGTACCGGCTCGCCGAATTCGAACGCATACCATTGGTCACCACGGAACTGCCCCTTGAGACTCTGCAAGACAGACTCCGGAAACTGCTCGACTAACGCTTAGCTTTCAGGCAAGACTGGGCTTCCAAAGTACGTCATCACGGCCAACACCAGAAACAGCAGCCAAAACACCACGCCCGCGCCGGCCGTGACGACGGCGGCAAATTCTTGCTTCGGGAAAATGGGGTAGTTGAGTTCCTCGCTGTACTTGCGGTTCTTCCAAAAGACCCAGCCGCCAAGTGCAAGAATGGCGAGCCCAATGACCAGCGTCCACGTGCTGCCAGGGCCGGTTCCTGTGAACGTGAACCAGTACAATTGGCTGAAGCTGATCACCATCAAAATGGCTCCAAGCCACTGGCCCTGCAAAAACACTCGAGCCGCCGTGTACTTGGCCCGGTCCTCATCCGAGACGGACATGCCCGCTCGCGCCTTTTGGTACTGCTTCTTGGCCATTTACGGGTAGGCTCTGGAGGGAGTTCGGGGGTACGGCAACATATCGCGGATGTGCTCTTGGCCGGTGAACCAGCGCAAGAGGCGTTCGATGTCGAGGCCGAAGCCGGAGTGGGGAACGCTGCCGTAGCGGCGGAGGTCGAAGTACCACTCGTAGGGGGCAAGGTAGTCCTTTACTAGGGCTTCCCACCAGTCTTCCAATGCATTCATACGGCTTGCGTGGCGAGCATATAGCTTCGTGTTTGGGTCCAGAAAACTTAGTCCGTTGAAGCGGAAAGATTGCGTATCATCTTCAAATCCAGTTACCAGATTACACCACTTTCCGTAAGATTGGTGCTGGCTAATGATGAGCAATGCGGCCCAAACAGATTCTTCCGATGCACCTTCAATTGATTCGTTCCAAGTTTTTCCTTCTGCTAGCTTTGAAACAATTTTGGCACCAAGTTTGGGGTCCGGTTGGTTTTCATCAAATTCCCAATCGTCAGGGTGCACATGAATTTCATTTTCATCGTGGTAAATGGGGTCAATCCATTTGGGTTCCTCTATGATTTCCCGGCCAAGTTGTGCAATTAGACGATTTTGCATCCACTCGATGTCTTCGCTGCGTTGGCTGCCGCCGATGATTTCGCCGAAACCGTCGGGGCCTAGAAGGTCGCTGCACTTGACGTAGTCGGGGTTTTCCGGGTCTTGGTGCATGTAGAACGCCTTGATTTCGGCGGGCCAGTCGTAGATGAACATGGGCACAGCCATGCCTTCCGTGAGTGCTTTTTCGTGGGGTGCGCCAAAGTCGTCGCCTTTGTTGAACTCGTAGCCCATTGCCTGCAGTTGCTCCACGGCAGCGTCGTAGGTGATGCGAGGGAATGGGGCGACCACTTTGCGGAGGCGGTCGGGGTCTTGCTCAAGCAGGCGCAAATCTGCTTCGCAGTGGTCCGCGATGTCGTGGGCGAGGTAAGCGACCATGCGTTCCTGGAAGGCCATGTTGGCGTCGCTGTCTTCCCAAGCGTACTCCGCTTCCAAGTGGTGGAATTCGGTCAGGTGCTTGTTGGTGCGGGATTTTTCTGCGCGGAAGCTGTTGGTGATGCTGAACACCTTCGGAGTTCCGAAGATGCAGCCCTCCAAGTACATCTGCGCCGATTGGCTCAGGTACGCTTCCTTTCCGAAGTAATCGAACGTGAACAATGTGCTGCCGCCTTCGCAAGCGTTGGTCGTAATCACGCTTGGATCCACTTCCGTGAACCCTTCCGCGGCGTAGAATTCCCGGATTGCGTGCAGGAGGCGGCTTTTGATGCGCAGAATGGCGGAGAGTTGGCTGCTGCGGAGCCACAAGTGGCGGTTGTCCAGTTCAAACTCCGTGCCTTGATCTCCTCGGAGCGGGAAGTCCTCGGCTTTTTGGTGCAGAACGAACTTCGTGACCTTCACTTCGTAACCCCCGGGCGCGCGTTCGTCTTCTACGACGTCCCCTTCGAGGAGACTGACGCTGGATTCGATGAGCGCTTCTTTGGCTGCGGCGAGGCTTTCGTCGTCTGCGATGCCCAATTTGACGGTGCATTGCACGGCGCCGCTGCCGTCGCGGAGGGTCACGAACGCAATTTTGCCGCCGCTGCGTTGGCGGTGGACCCAGCCGCGTAGGCGCACGGATGCACCCGTGTGTTTTCCGGCCAGGACATCTGCAATGCTTGCAAAGCTCACAACCGCGCCACAAGAGGGCCCCTCATAAAATGGCACATTCACCCACCCCTCAAAAACCGCCATACCCCATGGAGGAATCTCAAGGGTATGTTCGCCGTGATTGCCTGCTCCCGATGCGAAACGCCTTGGTCCGTGGAACTCCGCCACGACCGGGCCAGCTGCCCCCGCTGCGGGAAGGAATCCAAACTTGCCACCCTAACCAAGCTATGGATGGGAGAAAACGCCCGCAAGGCCCGCGAAGCGGTTGCATCCCTTAGTGGCCAAGAAGGCAACCGCGCCATGGCCATGCTGCAACGGGAACCCGTGCGACGGCACGACAGCCCCGCTGCGGCAGCTGCTGCCAAGGCCCGCATCATCGCCAACCCTTCCAAGAAAGCAGAATTGATCCTGCAAACCCTCACCAAAGTGCTCGGAGATGTGCCCGAAAGAGAGGCATTGCGCGCCATGCGTGACGCCGGGCTCACGAGCGAGCGGGCGGAGAAGGAACTGGTTCGGATGCTTGCGTGCGACGAAATCTTCGAACCGCGCTTGGGCTACTATCGTTCCTTGTCTTGACGGCGCGCTTCGCGTCGCTTCGCCCGCCGAACTTGGTCAGCCACTTCTGGCGGAACCACGTGATCTAGAAGACGAACTTGTGCAATCATGAGCAGGCTCGCGCCGTAGAGGATGGCAAACCAAGCGGGGAACCAGTTGGCCGTGTTGGTGCCTGCCGTTGGGAGGGAAAGCCAAGCGGAGCCAAGCAGAGGCATGGCGAGGAGGGTTCCCATGCCCCATCCTTTCCACAGTTTTCCATCCACCACGCCTTGCCCAACCCAGGCTCCGATGGCGCCGTGCACGAAGATGCCTCCAAGGGGCAACATCACCATGGCAAGGAAGGGGCCCATGTCGTAGTTGTGAAGGCCGCCAACGTTGCTGATGTTGACGGCGATGGTCATCATGGCGAGGATGGCGCCAAACCCGAGACCAAAGGCCACGCCGTAGTATGGTGTGTCTTTGCGGTGGCGGTACTGTTTGAGGCCAAGCACGGCGGCTTTGATGCCGGTTTCGAAGAACCCGTAACCCGCCACGTAGAAGATGAAAGCCGTGGCGACGCCGGCTGCTGCTTCAAATTCGGCGGTGCCGAAGCCAAAAGCGAACACTTCGAAGGCGCTCGCCACAAGTCCTGCGAAGAATCCGAAGACGAGGCTGATGAAGACCCGTGCGTCTTCGAAGTATCCTTCGTACCGGTTCAGGAAGTACCACATGGCACCCATGGCGGGTAGGATGGTGAGGATGGATGCGATGAAGACCGGGCTGGCCACGATTTTGGCACTTTGGCTCCCTTGATGAATCAGTCGGCTCTTATGTGGCTCCTCGTTGGCGCCTGCATGGAAGACCCCCGAATCGTCATCAATGCCAAAGTGTACCCCCAAGTCACGGGCGCAAAAGGTGTCACGGCACTGGCAAGCGCGTGCCAAATCGCAGCAGAAGAAGCGGGCACGGTCATTGGTTTGGCGCCCCCGCAACTGGAATTGTCCATGCTTGGGCAAGCCAACTTGGACCGCGTGGCTTTGTTTGCCCAGCACACGGACGCTTTGCAACCCGGCAGTGGCACCGGCTGGGTCACTGCGGAAGCAGTCCACGCCACGGGCGCCTTCGGGACCCTTCTAAACCACGCTGAACACAAATTGCCACATGAGACGGTCTCGGAAACCCTCGATCGCGTGCACGCTCTGAACCTG
>JBMZMP010000012.1:0-12623 GCA_049619235.1 Thermoplasmatota archaeon | reverse complement strand
CACCATGGTTTGTGCGGACGGCATGGACGAAACACGCGTCCTTGCGATGCTATCGCCGTCCTACCTCGCCGTTGAGCCACCGGAATTGATTGGCGGAACCGTCAGCGTCACCAGCGCGGACCCAGCCATTGTCAGCGACACGGCGGAGGCAATCGCAGAATTGAGCCCGGATACGCGGACATTCTGTGGCGCCGGCGTGAAGAACGGCAAAGACGTTGCCACGGCCATTGAACTTGGCGCGTACGGTGTTTTGCTTGCGAGTGGTGTTGTGAAGGCAGCGGATCCACTCGGCGCGATTCGGGACTTGGTTTCAGGCCTGTAACGCGGCCCAGCTTGCAGCCACGGCGCTGGCGAGGGCGGTTTCGCTCTGGGTTGCCATTTCGTCAAAATTCGTGACCGCGTTTGCGGCAGCCCGGATGGCGCCGTACTCTAGATCGGGGTTGGTGCTGAACCGGGGTGCTGCCCAGTAGAAGTACGCGGTTTCCATGTCCACGAGGGCGTCTGCGTCCTTGTACATGCCATAGCTGGCTTCCAGCGCCGGCTCGGAGGGGTACTCCCCGTTCAGGATGGCGGGTCCGAAGCCGTAGAACGCATCCGTGGAAACTGCCATGGTGGTGGGGAGCCGGCTTGCGAGGTTTGCATGGAAGCCCCGCTTGGGGTGGGCATGCATGGCGCTGTACGCGGCGTGCGCGGTTGGAAGGAAATGGGGCTTGGCTGCGCCAGTGAATCCCCCCAGGGCGCCACTTGTGCCGGTCAAAATGATGCGGTCCACGGGTTGACGGAGCAATTCCCACAGAAGGGGCTCCTGGCTCCCAACACCGATGCCACCCAACACGACAAGGCGCTCGTCATCAACGTAGCAACGGAAGCCTCTGTAGGCGTGGGTGCAAACGTGGGGCGCGCCGGCCGCTTGCAGGGCGGCTTCGAATTCGGCGGGGTCTTCTCCCAGGCACATCAGGATGTGTTTGCGATGCAACGACGCAGGGATCTGCGTGACCGGTCCAAGCATGGTGTTGGAACGAAGCAATCATTTGAAGCCGTTGGCTGGAGAGGTTGTGTCCAAGCCTGGCGACGTCCTCGAATTCCGCAGCGGCCTGCACGGCATCGAGGCCCCAAACAACCTCGGAATCCAAGTGCAGCGGTACAGGAAAAAAGGCGTCCCATGGGTACAATTGGTCACCTTGCAAGGGCTTCTCGACATCAAGGCGGAGCACATTTCCAAGCGTTCCTTTCGCGAACGCTACGACGGGTCCCTGAAGAACGTGGAAGAAGCAATGGCGCGGCTGCGGTTCCTTCTCTCCCAGCACACGGACGGCCGCTTGGTGGAGGAAGGCGAAGACGACTTGGCCGCCCTCGAGGAGGCGCTGTGGGAATTGTGTGCCGACGAGGACCGCCTATGGTCCGACACGGAGCTTGCCGAGGCCTACTACGGGACGCCAAGCAAGGTGCAATTGGCAAGCGTCAAGGAGGCGCTGGAACGATGCCGATCGCCCGGCGTGGGTCGTTTTGAGCAAGGCGAAAAAGGGGACCAGTGGCGCCCTTGGACGCGGCAAGAGCGGGACCAAATGCGTCGAGCGTGGCAATACCTGGAAATGCTCCGCAAGAAATTGGTCCTGGCAGAACATACCGAGGAAGGGCGGGCGTTTGCCCGCGTGGACCTCGCTGAAGCTGGCCTCGACGAAACGGACCAATCCACGCTGTCTTGGGTCAAGGCGGCCATGGTGCAGTACGTGGAGCACGACGGGGTCCCGAAGAAGGGCATCGCCGGCATCGCGGGCCTCGGAGCCACCATTGCCTTTGGCATGCACTTGCACCGCCAACTTGGATTCCTTGCACAGGACTGGATCCAAAGCGAGCACACCACCACGAGCAGCGATTACGTGCATTTCCTCCTCGAAATTGGATTGTGGACTCCAGAGGACGCCGTGGCAAGCCTGACGCGTCGCCAAGTCAACCGGGAACCGTTCTTCGAGCACGTGGAGGATCCTGCTGCAGAAGCCGCCGCGGACGCCTTGCCGGACCCCGCCCCCGAGGAGGGCCGAGAGGACTTGCGGCACTTGGAATGCTACACCATCGACCCGCCCGACGCGAAGGATTTCGATGACGCAGTGGGCATCGAACCCATTCCAAACGGCACCCGTCTGTGGGTACACATCGCGGACGTGAGCCACTACGTGCAACAAGGCACGCTCCTTGACCGCCATGCCCGAAAACGCGCAACCTCCGTGTACCTACCTGGGCGGGTGCTGCCAATGCTCCCGCACCGCATCGCGGACCATTTGTGTTCGCTCCGAGACGACGGCGACCGATTCGCCCTCAGCGTCGCCATGGACGTGGTGAACGGGCACATTCAATCAACGTCGTTCCACAAGTCCCTCATCCGCGTCAATGAAAACCTGAGCTACCAAGACGCGTTGGACCGCGCCGAGGAGGGCGCGGAACCATTCACGTCGCTTCTGCGCCTTGCGAAAGAAATGCGCGCCCACCGGCACGGATTGGACCTGGAAACCGGGGAAATGCGTGTGAGCGTAGAGGAAGACGGCTTCCAAGCCGTGGAGAAGTTTGGCAACGACGCCACGCAAATGATTGAGACCTTCATGGTGGCCGCAAACGTCGCCGTGGCAAGCCACCTCAACCACGAATCCATTCCCCTCCTCTACCGCTGCCACCCGCTTCCTGACCCGAAGAAGGCGGAACGGTTGTCACACCAACTGCCAATCCTTGGACTCCAAACCGAACTGGAGCTCCCTTCCGCTGGCGAACCGAGCCTGCTGGACCAGTTGAAGTCCGGTGGAGGCTTGACCATCGGCATGTCCATCCAGGGACTGCCCGCGAAGGACGAGCCCGAACAAGAGGACCCGGTGGACCGAGGCTTTGCCACACTCTCTGAGGAAGAACGCACTGCTTGGCTTGCGCCGTTTCGTGCGCTGCTCGCAGAAATCAAAGACCTCAAGAATCGCGACCTCGCGGAAGTCTCCACCCTGAAGCTCCTTGCCTGCATGCAGCGGGCCCACTACGCCCCAGAAAACGAAGGCCATTTTGGCCTCGCAAGCACTCATTACTGCCATTTCACCAGCCCCATCCGACGGTACCCAGACCTTGTGGTTCACCGGAACCTCAAGTGGTTCATCGAGGGCCAGCGCGGCCCCATGCCTCACCTGGCCGAGGACCTTCAGAACATGTGCGACCATTGCAGCGAACAAGAACGCGCAGCGGCAGATCTGGAACGACGGGTGAAGTCTGCGTGCTTGGTCCTGGCCTCCATGCACGGCGACAACGCGTTCTCCGCTGCATCCGCACGCATCACGGGCATCGTTCCTGGTGGCGTTTTTGTGTTGCTGGACGACGGAACCGAGGCTCGCATCAGTGCACGGGATTTGCCAGGCGGCCCCTACGAGGTGGATGAATGGGAAAGCATGCTCTTCCGTGGCGCGCAAACCCCTGAAGCAGACGGCTTCAAGGAGCACTACGACGAAGAGTACGGGGAAACCCGCCAGGTACGCGCATTGCTTGGCGACCGCGTCACCGTCCGGTTGACTGGACGAAACGTGGCCGAAGGCAAAACCAGTGCCACCATCACGAGCTGGACGTAAACACCGCTAGCTGCGCCGGTTTAGACGCCGAGTGCGATGCGGGTGATGTTGCGGACGCCGGGGCCAATCCCCACCATGATGATGGCGAACTTGACGAACCCAATCATGACCGGGTTCTTCTGGCTGTCTTCGTAGCTACTGACGTCGATGGCGTAAATCACCAGCATGCTCACGAGGAACTTGACTGGGATGAAGCTGTAGAATGCGCCGTATTCTGCGCCGTGTGCCCATCCGATGTTTTCGGCGAGGCTGCGGAAGTTGTCAATGACAAGGGCGCTGAGGACGTGCTTTTCGCTGTAATGTGCCACGTCGAGGCCAATGGCGGTTCCGATGCCGTCCACGAGTTGGCTTGCCACCAGCACCAAGTTGATGGGGCTGGTGAAGGCGCGCTTCAGGAGCACGCGCTTCGAGGGCATGGGTTCGGCGGTTGCGTCAGCTTCCGAGTCGTCCTCGGTGGCCTCCATTGCCTCTTCCTCCGCCGTGACAAGTCCGGTGCTTTCCCGGACGTTCATGTTGCGAGCCACGGCGTACACGACGCCGGCGATGGCTGCGGAGCCGAGGGGCGTGACGATGAGAATCCAGGGAATGGGGTTGCCGGGGTTCTTTCCAAAGGCACCACTGTTGAATTCCATCACGTACAGGAGGCTCATGAGGATGGGCCAAATGGAAAGCATGAGGACCATTTCTTCTGGCACCAAGCCCACCCGTTGCATGCGTCGCATGATGAGGAACATGGTCACCATGCCCGTGATGACGAGCCAGAAGGGGTTGACGAAGTGAACGATTTGGTCCCAGTTGCTGGCCCATAGGCCGGTGTAGACGAGGATGATTGCGCTCATTGCCAACCAGACACCCGCAAAGACGCCGGGGAGGCCCTTTGCGGCGTAGGTTTTCTTGAGGTCGTGCCCCAGGAGGAGGCTGAAGATGCCACCTGCGGCAAACAAGAGGTAAATGGGAGGCGTGATGAAGAAGTACTCTAGGGGTTGCTCGAACAGCTTGGCGTCTTGCATGACGTGCCAAATGGATCCAGCCACCACCCAGCCGGTTGCGCCCAGGATGAACGTGTTGTTCATTTTCTGTTTCAAGCCGTTGAGCATTTGCGTTAGGCCGAGCAAACAAACGCCCATGAGGACCGCCCAGGAAAGGGTGTTGACGATGTTGTACCCGCCAGAAGCGGCGACGCCGTTGTGGTACAACGTGCCACCGGCAGCATCTGCCACGATGGGGCCCCAGTAGTACTTCCAGACGAAGTTGTCGTAGAAGGTGGTGGGGCTGATCATGGCCAAGATGGCAATCACGGCAGGGACACCCAGCAGCAAAGCGGGGGCCGTGTACCAAGGGATGCGGTCGATGCCGGTTTTGGCGTCAGTCATTGTCGCGGCGACGGAGGGTGCATATGAAAGGGCTTGTGGAGTGGGGCAACGGCACACGCATAAACCAAACCGGAGTCGAAGGGTCCGTGAAGGACCGCGTGAACGTGATGATGACCGCCCTCGTCGTGACCTGGGGCATCGCGTTTGCATCCATCAAGGCACTGGGCAGCCAATTGGACCCCTTCCAAATCACCTGGTTCCGCTACGTGCCCTTCCTGTTCTTGTTCGGCGGTTGGTTGCTGTGGAAACGACGTGATCGATTCCGCCAAGTGGAAGGCGCTGACTGGGTTCGATTCGCCATCGTCGGCGCCCTTGGGGTTCTTGGGTACCATTTCCCCCTCAACTGGGGCCTCCAAACCGCAAGCGGCGCCACCGGCGCCATCCTTGTGGCAACCACGCCCCTTTGGACCTTGTTTTTCGGCATCATGCGGGGCAAGGAATCCCTGGATGCCCGCCGCATCCAAGGGTCCCTCATTGCCTTTGCAGGCGTCGCCGTCGTCGTGTTTCTTGGCAAGGGGCCGCAGGAGTTGAGCCTCAACAAAGGCACCCTCATCATGCTAATGGCCCCAATCCTCTGGAGCCTCTACAGCATCATCGGCAAGCCACTAGTGGACAAGTACGGGCCCCAGTTCTTCACCGGGGTCAGCATGTGTCTCGGCATCCTCACGCTCGTACCGTATGGCATCCAACAAGGCACCGCGCCACTGGAAGGCTTTACGCCCCTCTTGTGGTTCTGGTTGATCTACGTGAGCCTGTTTGCCACGGTCGCCGGGTACGCCGTTTGGAACTGGGCCCTCAAGCAACGCTCCGCCGCCGAAGTGACCGTTTTCATCTACTTCGTTCCCGTCGTCGCCACCCTCGCGGGTTGGATTTTCGTCGGGGAAGCGGTCACGTTGTGGTTCCTTGGAGGCGCAGCCATGGTTCTCTTGGGCGTCGCCACCATCAATCGCGCTCGTCAAAGCCATTAACGGCCCCGTGCGTCCACGGCTATGATTGAGCTCAAGGACGTCCTCGCAGCCCGCGAAGTCATCAAGGGAACCGCCCGCAACACGCCCTTGAAGCGCAGCACCACCCTCTCCGAATCCACTGGGGCAGACTTCTACCTCAAGCTGGAGAATTTCCAGCGAACCGGCTCCTTCAAAGTGCGTGGCGCCGTCAACAAAATGAACAGCCTCACGCAGGAAGAACGCGAAAAAGGCGTTGTGGCCGCAAGTGCCGGGAACCACGCCCAAGGCACCGCCTTCGCCGCCACCCGCGTGGGCGTCCGCAGTGACATCTTCATGCCCGTCGATGCCCCCCACGCCAAGGTCGCCGCTACGAAGGGATACGGCGCCGTGGTGCACTTGGTGGGCAAGGATTACCAGGAAGCCTACGAGGCCGCGCTCGCGTTCCAAGCCCAAAACGGCTCCACGTTCGTGCACGCCTACGACGACGAATACATCATGGCCGGCCAGGGCACCCTGGGCCTGGAGCTAGTGGAAGAGCTTCCTGACGTGCAAACGGTTCTCGTCCCCATCGGCGGCGGCGGCCTCATGGCAGGCGTTGCCACAGTCCTCAAGGCGCACAACCCAAACATCCGCATCATTGGCGTGCAAGCAGAAGGAGCCAGCACCATCGCGGACAGCCTCATCAAAGGCGAAGTGGTCCCCATCGAAGAGGTCAACACCATTGCAGACGGCATCGCCTGCCGCTACCTTGGCAAGAAACCATTCGCCGTGATGAAAGAACTCGTTGACGAAGTGGTCACCGTCTCTGAGTCAGAAATCGCAGCCGCCATCCTGTTCCTCCTTGAACGCACCAAAGTCACCGTGGAAGGTGCGGGCGCGGTCACGTTGGCCGCGGCCATGCACAAGAAAGTGGACCTGCAAGGCCAAACCGCCTGCGCCGTCATCAGCGGCGGCAACATTGACATCACACTGGTCAGCCGCATCATCCAACAAGGGCTCGTGAAGGAAGGCCGCGTGGCCACCATCCAAGCCTTCATCAAGGACAAACCCGGCGCCATCGCCTCCCTCCTGAACCTGCTCGCGGCCGAAAAAGCAAACGTCTTGGACGTTCGGCACAGCCGCTACCGAACCGACTTGCAACTGCACCAAACCGCCGTGGTGGTGGAAGCGGAAACCCAGGGCCCCGAACACATTGCGCACCTGCGGCAGGCGCTTGCGGACGCCGGTTACAAAGCGTCCGTGAAAGGCATCAGCGGCCCAACACTGTGAGCAGGTCCGAAACAGGGCGAACCCGACCGAAACGGCCCTTTACGGCGCCTGCAATGCCAAAGGCGAGTCCAACGAGGCATGCAAGCATCCACAAGGCGCTCACCACGCCAACAAATTGTTGGAAGCCGCTGGCGTTGCTGACCTTTCCAAACAAGCCGATCAAGACCAGGCCCAAGTAGAACAACGCGGTCAGGACGCCGCCTTGCCACGCGTGGAACCGCTCAAAACGGCCATGGGGCTCTGCGTACGCCGGAATGAATGCAAAAAACGGCAACGGCACATACGCCAACCAGGCCAAGCTCACAACAACCCATCCGCATGCCGGGCTTAAAGGTTCCAAAAGAAAAACGGCCAATACCCCTTAAATTGGGCCTCCTTGGCCCGGCCATGGATTACAACTTGCTCGCAGAGACGGCCTACGCCCTAGTGGCCGACGGCAAGGGCATTCTCGCAGCCGACGAAAGCACCGGAACGTGCACCAAGCGGTTCGAAGCCCTCGGCATCGAAAGCACCGAAGAGACCCGCCGAGATTACCGCCAAATGCTCTTCGAAACCAAAGGCCTCGAAGAAAGCATCAGCGGCGTCATCCTCTACGACGAAACCCTCCGCCAATCCACCCCAGACGGCACCCGCCTTGCTGACGTCCTACAAGCCAAGGGCATCTTCCCCGGCATCAAGGTGGACACGGGTGCAATGGACCTCGCAAACCACCCCGGCGAAAAAATCACGGAAGGCCTCGACGGACTCCGCGAACGCCTCGCCGAATACCGCCAACTGGGTGCCCGCTTCGCCAAGTGGCGCGCAGTCATCACCATCGGTGAAGGCATCCCCACCCCTGCCTGCATGATTGGAAACGCCCACGGCCTCGCCCGCTACGCGGCACTCTGCCAAGAAGCCGGCATCGTCCCCATCGTGGAACCAGAAGTGCTCATGGACGGCGACCACGACATCGACACCTGCGAAGAAGTCACCCGTGCCGCATGGGACACCCTCTTTGCAGCCCTCAAGGACGCAGACGTGTTCCTCAGCGGCATTCTCCTCAAACCCAGCATGATCATCAGCGGCGCAAACGCACCCGAACGTGCCGACTCCGAAGAAGTGGCCACCCGCACCGCTCTTGGACTCCTCGACTGCGTCCCAGCCAGTGTCCCCGGCGTCGTCTTCCTCAGCGGCGGCCAAGGCCCCGAAGAAGCCACCGAGCACCTTCGCTTGATGAATGCCAACTTCAACTTCCCATGGAAGCTCAGCTTCAGCTACGGCCGCGCCCTGCAGCAACCTGCCCTCAACGCTTGGGCAGGTAACAACGCCAACAACGGCAAAGCCCAAGCCCTCCTCAAGGAACGCTGTGACGCCAACCGCGCTGCAGCACTCGGCGAAGAACTGGTCACGGCATAACCATGCACATCGGCATCCTCACCTCCGGCGGCCCCGCCCCAGGCTTCAACGGCGTCATCGAAAGCGTCGTCAAGAGCGCCCACCGGCGCGGCTGGAACGTCACCGCCATTCCCAACGGCTACTCCAAGCTGATCGCAGGGGACACTGGCGCGTGCTACCCCTTGACGCCGGCCCTCGTGGCTGGTCAGGAAACCCGTGGCGGCTCCATGATTGGCACCAACCGCGCCAATCCCCGCAAGAGCCAGGATGCCATGGATGCAGTCGTCCAAAGCGTGGATGCACTGGGCCTAGACGCACTCGTCACCATTGGCGGCGACGACACCGCAACCGCCGCCATGAGCGTCGGGGAAGCGCTGCAAGCGGCTGGCAAGCCCTTCCGCGTGGCGCACGTGCCAAAAACCATCGACAACGACCTCCCGTTGCCGGGCGAAGCACCCACGTTTGGCTTTGAAACCGCAAAACACGTGGGCGCGGAACTGTGCCGCAACCTCCGCGTGGATGCCATCACCACCGGCCGCTGGTACATCGCCACCGCCATGGGCCGCAGCGCCGGCCACTTGGCCCTTGGGATTGCCACGGCAAGCGGTGCAGACTTGTGCATCATCCGGGAAGAATTCGGCGAGGAAACCATCTCCATTGCAGCCCTCGCAGCCCTCGTGGAAGACGCCATCAACATCCGCGCAGCGGACGGCGTCAACGGCGGACTCGTCGTGCTCGGAGAAGGCCTCCTAGAACGCCTTGATCCCACTGAACTCGCCACCATTGCGGACCTGGAATTGGATGAGCATGGAAACCCCCGCATGAGCGAAGTGGACCTTGGGAAAGCCGTGGCGGACGCCGTGAAGGCCCGTGGTGGCGACACCGCGTTTGTCACCAAACTCATCGGCTACGAACTGCGCTGCGCCGACCCAATCGGCTTCGACGTACAATACACGCGGGCGCTTGGACATGCAGCGGTTTCGTTCCTCGCAGACGGCGAGGGCGATGGATTGATTTGCCTCCGGGAAAACCAGCCAGTCATCCTGCGATTCGAGGACCTGCGGGATGACAACGACCGCGTGCCGGTTCGGCGCGTGGACCTTTCTGGCGCCAACTGGCAATCCAGCCTCGCGTTGCAAGCACGAAAGTAGGCACCCCAACCCCCCTTTTTCGCACGCGAACCGTCGCTTCCAATGCGGGATTTCATAAGGGACGGCTGCATATCTCTGCTTGGAATGGGATATCCAGGTGCACCAGTCGGGGTCATTTATGGCGACGTCAAGTCAACGGAATTCGATCTCGCCGTCAGCGACCCCACGTTGAAGCGCCTGGACTACGTGGAGACCGATCACAACGGCTCCCGCGTGCTTGCCCTTGTAGAAACGGTGACGCGGGAAAGCGGCTTGTCCTACGAGGATGCCTTGTCCGGCCACGGCCGGGAGGACTCGGGAAAACTGTCTGCCCACGTGCGCGTCATTGGCTACAAAGATGGTGCCGGGCGCGTGCAAGTCCCTCGAACCCCATTCCCTGCAGGCGGCACGGTTCGCCTTGCAGACGAAGGCATCGTCACCTCCATTCTCGGCCTTGAAGGCGGCAAAAAAGGTGCATACATTGGCAAAGTGAAGGGGCTCGACGTGCCTGTTCACCTCAATCTCAACACCCTGGCGCAGAAGCACTTGAGCGTGCTCGCAAAAACCGGGGCCGGCAAATCATACACGGTGGGCGTGATTCTCGAGGAATTTTTGGCCCACAAGGTGCCCTTGGTCATCCTGGACCCCCACGGCGAGTACGGTTCGCTTCGCTACCCGAACATGGAGGACAAGGAATTGGATGCCATGGTCCGATACGGGGTCAAACCGAAGTCATTCCAGGGCCAAATCCAGGAATACGCGGTGGACGTGAACCTGAATCCTGACGCAGAGCGGCTTCGTTTGGACGGAGTGAACCTCACGGCCAGGGAAATCTCCGAGATTCTCCCAGCAAAGCTGAGCGGGGGGCAAGTGGGCGTGTTGCACCAAGCAGTCAAGGACGTTTCCGACCACAACCCAAGCTATACTATTCAAGACATCATTGACATTGTGAATATTAACAAAAGCAATGCAAAGTGGAATGTGCTCAATGCACTTGACTCTCTACAAGGCACGGGGCTGTTTGCCATCAAAGGAACGCCCCTGAAGGACCTAGTCAAGCCAGGCAAATGCACCATCATCAACCTCAAGGGCGTTGCCCCCGACATCCAGGAAGTGGTTGCAGGCCGCATCACCAACATGCTTTGGGAGGCGCGGAAACGCAACGAAATCCCGGCCCACATCCTGGTCGTGGAGGAAGCCCACAATTTCTGCCCCGAGCGGGGCGTTGGGAGCGCCGTGAGCGGCCCCGTATTGCGAACCGTGGCCTCCGAAGGCCGCAAATTCGGCATGGGGCTCGTCATTGTCTCCCAGAGGCCTGCAAAAATCGACAAAAACGTGTTGTCACAGTGCAACACGCAAGTGGTTCTGAAGATCACCAATCCCAACGACCTGAAGGCCATCGTGAGCAGTGTCGAGGGAATCACAAGTGAAACCGCCAACGAAATCCAACGCCTCAGCGTTGGCGTTTGCCTGGTGGCCGGGGGTGGATTGGCACAACCTGTCCTGGTGGACGTTCGGCCCCGCGTCACGCGCCACGGCGGCGCGTCCGTTGACGTGCTTGCAGGGCAAAAACAGCAACTGTCGAAGGCCCGAAAGCAAGAGGAAGAAGAACCCATTCGGCTTGCAAAAGTGCGCCCAGAAGAAATCTACAACGTGGAAGCACCAGAGGCGGAGGTGCTGCCAGAGCCAAAGAAAGCCACGAAGCACCGTGATCCGGTGGCAGACATCGTCGCTGCAAAACAGCCCGCGCCCAAACCCAAGGCAGAGGCCCCAACCCCACCCCAGTCGCGGCCTGCAGCCCCCAGTCCTGCGCCTGCAAAGCCCGCAGAGGTGGTGCGACGGACAGTGACCACGGAAGTGGTTGTGAATGCCCACCGCGTGGCCCGCAGGGCCGGTTTGGTGGGTTCAGACGACCCAAACAAGACCAAAACACTGCTCCAGGACGTGGCCCTCCGACAAAACAAGCAACAAGACTACTATTTGCACCATTACGCAGATATTGGAATATCTGCATGTCATGCGGAAGCACCTAGTTGCATCCGTTGCCCTCTCCGAGATTCCTGCACGTTCCACAAACAATTGCAGGCCGAACGACAGAAAGCCCGAACCGGCATCAAGCGACTATGGACTCGTTGACCGAAATCACGGACGCGAAAATCGAGAAGTATCTCGACACGACGAAGCGCGCGTTCGAAAAGTTGCAAAAAGTGACGCCAGACCCGAGTTGGAACAACCGCATGGCGGACGACTTTCTTCGCATGGCTGAATCTTATTATGCCGATGCGCAGGATTTTCGATCCAAAGGCGACCACGTGAACGCATTTGCGTGCGTGAACTATGCCCATGGCTGGCTCGACGCCGGCGCACGGCTCGGATTCTTCGACGTGGGACAAGACGACGTGCTGTTCACGATTTTGGAGTAAAATCGATCGCGCAGACCCCCGCTTTTTCGCCCCAGTTCGCCATATTGCCATGCACCCTTTATTATTCAACGACGTGCGCGTTTTTGAGAATCATTGCAAAAGTAGCTAAGGTTCGCCTGTGAGCTTGGCTTCCACTCCAAATCGCTAAATATGGCCCCGAAAATGGAAGCATTCCGCAGCATACGTCGGTTGGGAGGCCGACGCTGCAACACATGGGAGGACCAAACATGGAATCCTATCAGTGGATCCGAGTCGTCCAAGACGACTGGGAATACACAGAACGCGTTCAAGCTTTCGAAGCTTGACCTCACCCCTCTTTATCCCCCTTTTTTGATGAACAATCCATGTTCCCCTTGGAATCCAAGCGAGCCTGGTGGCTCGGAGGACGGCCAAAACACTTGTTGGCTGGATTCGCAGCCCTGCAACAAAAACTCCCTGCAAAGCTGAAACCAGTGGGCGATGCCCGCATCAAGTCTCTTGGCCGCACGCTGAGAGTGAAGCTGGTTCTGCTGAT
>JBMZMP010000011.1:10535-20934 GCA_049619235.1 Thermoplasmatota archaeon | reverse complement strand
CATCACGTTCTACATCACCAACGAAACCCAACGCGCCTACTGCGCCGCGTACCCGGACAGTGAAATCTGGGACATCAGCGACCCAAAGATGCCCGTGATGGTCATTGAGATTCCCTACCCAAGCATCGACAAAGGTGTGCCCGTGGTTGGCGGCGTCAGCCCCGTCCCGGACAACGATGCAACCCAATTCCCCCTCAGCTTCAGCCACTTGGTCTTGGTCAACCACGACGCAACCATCATGATTGTGGGTGACGAAACCGGTGGCGGCGGCATCAACGGCTGCGACGCTTACGCAAACGCTGCTGGGGCCACCGCGAGCGGACCCATTGGAAACCTGTGGTTCTACGACATCACTGACGAGAACAACCCCGATCTCCTCGGTCACGTGAGCCCCGAAGCGTACGATGACCCCACCGACCTCACTGGTTCCTGCACGGCGCACTTTGGCCGCCTGCTTGAGGACACTGGCTTCCTCGTGATGGGCTTCTACACGAGCGGCGTGGTCCTCGTGGACTTCCGCGACCCGGCCAACCCGGTCCTCACCGACCGCATCGTCTTGGAAGGCAGCGACGTCTGGGATGTGCAATACCACCAAGGGTACCTCTTCACCGGGGACATCAACCGTGGCATGGACATCCTGAGCGTCCTCTAAGCCTCGAGCGAACACCCGGCCACTTGCTGGCGCGGTCCTTTTTCCTTTCGCCCCAATTTTTTCGGACCCTTGTTCATATACCCATTGGTGAGAACGCTTGATTGACTCTCCAAATGGCCACAATCCCCTTATGTCGCCGGCTGGAAACCGGTCCGTGAAGTGGACCGTTCTCCTCTGCGCCTTGCTACTCGCACCCGCCGCCCTCGCCGATCACCCCGGCGTGGAACAAGGCCTCGTCATGCAGGAACCCCTCGTAGCCAACTTGGTGCACCGGCTCCCCGACGTGCAAAACACGTTCGCGGATTGGGAATCGCAACACCCCGGCCTCGTGGAACGAATGCAAATTGGCGCCTCCACGCTTGGATTGCCCCTCGAAACCATCCGGCTCACGGATGAAACGGTCACCAAGGACAAAACGCGGGTCTACTTGGACGGCGGCCACCACGGCAACGAATACCTCGGCGTGGAACTGGTCATGTACTACCTGGAAAGCCTCCTGGAAGATCCAGGGTTCCTCGCGACCCACGAAGTGTATGCAACGCCCATGATCAACCCTGAAGGAAACACCTTGGACACGCGGAAAAACGGCAACCAAGTGGACGTGAACCGGAACTACGGATTCATGTGGGGTGGCGGCGGAAGCAGCGACCTACTCCTCGACTTCAACTACCGCGGCGAAGCCCCCTTCAGTGAACCAGAAGTGCTCGCGAACGCCGAATTTGGCCGCGACATCCACCCGGACCTCTGGATCACCATGCACACAGGCGTTGCAGAATTCTACTGGCCCTGGGGCTGGACCCAGAACCCCGCCCCTGACGCTGCCTTCTTCGAATCCCTCGAAGAGCCCTTCGAAAGCGCCACCAACGGCAACGTCCAAGCGATGCAAAGCGCGGAACTGTACATCGCAGCCGGCGCCACGGACGACTGGGCCTACGCAGAACTTGGCATCCCCGCGTTCACGTACGAGGTGCACGAAGACCAATTCGTTCCCATCTACGGCCAAGCGGTTTCAAGCCTCATTCAAGACCAACTCAACGGCCTCGACCTGCTCGTGAAGAACGCGGCAAAGATTGGTGGACTCGCGGACCTGCACGTCATCGGCGGCGACTTCCACGTGTACAACGCTGGATGGGGCCCCATGTACAACGTCACAGTTCGAGCCGGCGAAGAGACCCTGTTCCTGCCTGCGCTTGGCGCCGACGAAATGTACGAATTTGACGGCCTCCCCGCCGAAAACATCACTGTCACGTACCAATCCCTGGCAATCGAAACCGCGCCGATGCGCACCGCAAGCTTCACCGCCGATTCCATCGAACCCTCTGCGGAATCAGAGGAATCGCCTGGATTCGCCGTGCTGTTCGCCGTGGTCGCGTTGGCCTTGCTCACTCGTCGGCTACAATAGGCCCGCTTCGTACACCGCTTCCGCGTTCAAGATGGATTGCCCTGCGGCACCGCGAACCGTGTTGTGTCCAAGCACGAAGAACCGAAGCCACGGCCCCTCCACGCGGATGCGGCCGACGGTGACCGCCATTCCGTTGCCGTTGTCACGGTCTCGGCGCGGCTGCGGCCGGTTGGGCGCGGAAGCCAATTCGATGGGGTGCCCAGGCGCAGAGGGCAAATCCAACCCTTGCATGCTCTGGAACGCTGCTTCGTACACTCGCTTCGCAACCGGTTTTCGAAGCTTCACGTGCACCGACTCCAAGTGCCCTTCCCGGACCGGGACGCGGGCGCAGGTTGCAAAGATAGGGAAGTCTTGGTCGAGGGTTTTGCACGGCTCCTCCTCCAGTTTTTCTTCTTCGCCGGGGATGAACGGAACCACGTTGTCCACCACGTCCAGGCCAGACACGCCGGGGTAGCCGGCGCCACTGAGGCCTTGGTACGTGGTCACGTGCACTTCTTCAATGCCGTAGGGGAGCAAAGGGGCAAGGGCCATGGTCAGGATGATGCCGGAGCAGTTGCCGTTTGCAACCACGAACCCTGGACCGTCGAGGGTTGCCAGCAGCGCTCCATTGATTTCCGGAATCAGGAGCGGTACGTCGGGTGCCATGCGGAGGTCGCTAGCGTTGGTGAAAACAGCTTTTCCTGCCTTCGCAAGGCGGCGTTCCCATTCCCCGGCCAGTCCGCCGGGCAAGGCGCTGAAAACCACGCGGGCTTTCCCCGATTCCACGTCCGCAAGGCTGCAAACGGTGAGGTCTGGGGGCGAGCCGTCCAGTTGCCAATTGGCTGCTTTTGCGTAGGACTTGCCCACGCTCTTGTCGCTGGCAGCCACTTGGGTCAAGGTGAACCAGGGGTGGTTTTCCAGCAAGGAGATGAATCGTTGGCCCACCATGCCGGTGGCGCCAAGCACGGCGACTGGAATCATGGCGCCTCCAAAAAGGTGCTGTGGATGGCGCGCATGGCTTTGTCGCGGTCGGCCGCGTTCACGATGAAGTCGATGGCAAGGTCGCTGGCTCCGAGGCTGATCATTTCCACGTTGACACCGCATTCGGCAACGGTTTGCAAGATTTTTGCGGCACTGCCTGGGGTTTCGCCGAGGCCTTGCCCGACCACGCACACCAATGCGCGGCCCGAGAGCACTTCCAGTTCCTGCATGACGCCGCCCAGGAGGGGCTGCAGTGCCGCCTTGGCTTGGGGAACGTCTTCGTTTGCGATGAGAAGCGCGAACGTGGCTTGGCTGGTGCTCATGTTGAGGACGTTGATGTGCGCGTCCGCAAGGGCATTGAACACTCGCTTTGCAACACCGGGGGTGTAGGCCATGCCGGGGCCTTTGAGTCGAAGAATGGCGAGGTGTTGTTTGCTTGCGACGCTGCGAACCATGTTGCCGCTGGCCTCTTGGGTGCCTTCCACCCAGGTGCCGGAGCCGTCAGGGTCCAGGAAACTACGGATGTGCAGGGGAATGCCCACGTCTTCCAATGGCTCAACGGCGCGGGGGTGCAGAATGCCTGCCCCGAAATGGGCCAGTTCCGCCGCTTCCGTGTACCCCAATTTGGAGACCAAGTTGGCAGAGGAAACCAAGCGTGGATCGGCGGTCATGAAACCGGGGACGTCTTTCCAGAGTTCCACGCGTTCCGCTTGCACCGCGTAACCGATGAGGGCGGCCACGTAGTCGCTTCCGCCACGGCCAAACAGCGTGGGGTGGCCGTCCGCGTCCACGCCGTAGAAGCCCGTCACCACGGGGGTGCTTCCGTTTTGCACCATGCGGATGAGGCCTGGGCCTGCTTCCGCGCGGAGCCTTGGCAAGTCGGGGCGTGCGTGGCCAAACGGCCCGAGGCTGCTGATGGGCACCTGTTCGGCTTCCAACGCCGTTGCGGGGTGGCCTTCCTTTGTCAGGGTGGCCGCAAGCAATTGAACGGAGAACCGTTCCCCAAAGGAACGGACCAGGTCCTGCAGGCGCGGCGTCATTCGTTCCGTGTACGCAAGTCCGTACAAGGTCCGCTCGAACCGTTGCATGAGCCCATCGAGGATGGTGGGGTCCAGCCCAAGTTCCGCGGCAACCCGTTCGTGCCGGGTCTTGATTTGGTGCAAGAGGCTGGTTGCCTCCTCTTCGCTGGGGACGGTTTTGGTGTGGCTTGCGAGCAGGTCCGTGACGCCCGACATGGCGCTTGCCACCACGACACAGGGTCCTTCGCGCCGCACCAGTTTGGCAATGTTTTGCATGGATGCCGCGTTGTCGAGTGCGGCGCCTCCAAACTTCAGCACCTTCATGGTTCGCTCCGGTGCGCTTGCACGCGGCGGGCTGCGGTTTGCATGTACAATTCAAACGCGCGCCGGTCCATGTTGCTGACGATGGATTCGAACGTGTTCACGGAGTCCTTCAATCGGCGTAGCGACTCCAATGTGTGTGGGTTGTGCGCTTGGATTTCGAAGTACACGTCGGGGGACTCGTGCACGACTCCTTCTGCCATGTCCAATGCGATGCCGAGGGTTTCGCTTCGGAGTGGTTGCGGGTCGTCGCCAAGGGCATGGGCAAACGTCATCGCGCTTGCGTGCGCGAGTGCCAGTGCGTCCGCCATCCATTCGTCATGCTGGTCCAGTGGCACCATGATGAGTCGGGCGCTTGTGGAGCCAAGGAGGTTGATGAGTTCGTTGTCGGCTTCCTCGTTTCCGCACGGAGAAATCACGATGTCGTGGTCCCGCAGCATGCGGGTGCTTGGGCCGAACATGGGGTGGGCGCTTGTGACCCGGGCGCCGTTTTCCGCGAGGGCTTCCAAGGCGTCTCGGAGAGGCGTTTTGATGCTACAGAGGTCGCAAATGATTGCAGTTGGCGGGTGTTCTACCCATGATTGGTACAATCGAGCGGTTTCGTTCGGCGGCGTGGCCATGAAAATCCATTCCGCACTCGACAAGGTGGCTGCGTCCACCACGAGTCCACGGGCAGGGTCTTGGACATGCACTTGCAGGCCCTGGGTGGCAAGGAAGTTGGACATCCAAACGCCCATGCGGCCTGCGCCTCCGTACACAACGGCCACTTGGCCATCCGCGAACGGGTCACGCCGGATGCGGTCTGTTTCTTGCACCACGACGGCTTCTTCGATGAGTCTGTGCAGGAGGTCCTCTCCAAGGAGTGGGCTGATGCCTTGTGCCTTCGAGATTTCCCTCGCCCGGGAGAGCACGAGGGCTTCTTGGCTGAAGTCGGAAATGGGTGCCCCGGATTGATCTTTCATGCGTCCGAGTTCTTCGGCGAGGCGGATTCGTTCCGCCGCGAGGCGAATGATTTGTTCGTCCAATGCGCGAATCATTTCGCGGGTGTCGTTTACTTCCATGGATGCTCCAGCAGTCCGTTTTGAACGCCGCCCATGAGCCAATCGGCGGCGAGAATTTGCATGCAAGCGCGCACGACGGGCACCGCTCGAATGGCGATGCATGGGTCGTGTCGGCCTTTCATTTCGAGTGTGTCCGGTTGGCCTGTTTCCAGGTTGACGGTACCTTGAGGTAGGAAAATGGAACTGGATGGTTTGATGGCGACGCGGCCTTTGAATGGGGCTCCGGTGCTGCGTCCACCAGCGGCTCCGCCGGCGTGGTTGCTTCCAGGCGTGATGGTGCCGTCCGTTACGGTCCAGGGGTCGTTGTGTTCGCTTCCACGCATGGCTGCCGCTGCGAAACCTGCCCCGAATTCCACTCCCTTCACGGCGGGAACGGATTGCAAGAGGTGGGCAGCGGTGGATTCTAGGGAGTCGAAGAACGGGTCGCCAAGACCCACTGGGAGCCCGTCCAGTTGGAACGCGATGGTGCCGCCGATGCTGTCCTTGGCAGTCCGTGCGGCTTCCACTTCCGCGGTCAATTCTTTTTCATTGCCAAGGGCGCCCACGGGGCTTGTGAGTGCTGCGGCCATGTCCTGCACAGTCGCTGCAGTGGGTGCTTGGACTTCGCCAATGGAGGCGACGTAGGCCCCGGCTTGCACGCCGAACGCGTCCAGGATGGGTTGCATGGCTTCGCCTGCCGCAACCAGTGCGGCGGTGAGGCGTCCGCTGTTGTGGCCGCCGCCGCGGATGTCGTGGAAGCCTTTGGAGGAAACGTGATTCGGGTAGTCTGCGTGGCTGGGTCGGGGAAGCGCGGCAAGGGCGTCGTAGTCCTTGCTTCGCGGGTCCTCGTTTTGGATCCAACCGTGCAAGGGGGCTCCGGTGGCGTGGCCACGGAAATGACCGGTTTGCCAAGAAATGGTGTCGGACTCTTTCCGCTGCGTGGTGAGCGTGCTTTGGCCGGGCCGGCGTCGACCCAACGCCGCTTGGATGGCGGCCTCGTCTAGGGGCATTCCCGCCGGAACGCCGTCCAGGGTCACGCCTAAGCCCGCGCCGTGGCTTTCGCCCAGGATTTGGATGCGAATGTGGGTGCCGAATTGGTTCACGTGCACCTCGCAAGGTCTGCGTAGAAGTCCGGGTAACTGACGGCCACGCATTCGGGATGGTCAATGGTCGTTAATCCTTTGGCGACGAGGCTTGCAACGCGGAATGCCATGTGGATGCGGTGGTCGCCTTCGCATTGGATGGCTGCGCCATGAAGGGCCCCTCCCTCGATGACCGCTCCGTCATCGGTTTCGCGGGCGTTGCAACCCATGGATTGGAGGCCGCGGACCATGGCTTGGATGCGGTCGCTTTCCTTGTGCCGCAGCGAGGAGCCTCCAACGAATGTGGTCGTCCCAGCCGCGCAGGCTGCAAGCACCGCAAGGGCGGGGAATGCGTCTGGCATTTGGGCCACGTCCACGCTGCCTGGCGAGTCCAATGCGTCGCCGCGGATGTGGGTGCCATCAACCTTGGCGCCGAACGAGGACAGGGTGGACAGGATCTGTTTGTCGCCTTGCACGGAGTCGAGGCGCAGCCCTTGCAGGTTCACGTTTCCCCCCGTGATGCTTGCCGCAACCGCGGGGAATGCGGCCGTGGACCAGTCGCCTTCCACGGCGATTTCGCTGGCTGCAAATGCTTGGTCGCCGGGCACTTGGAATCGGTTTTCATGGCGGCTCACCTGGAGGCCCACGGATTGCATCATTTGCACAGTGATGTCGAGGTATGGGCTGCTGGCCACGGGTTCTTCCATGATCAGTTCCGAGTCGCCGTCCAGAAACGGCGCAGCAAGGAGGATGGAGGAGCCGAATTGGCTGCTCGTAAGGGGTGGCATGCGAAACGTGCAGGGGCGGGCTGGGCCTTGCACCGAGAAAGGCAGCGTGGGTCCGCCCACAATGGTGCAGCCGGCGTCTTCCAATGCGTCAAGGAGGGGGCCATTTGGCCGCTTGGAAAGGGATGCGTCGCCAGTGAAATGCACTGGGGTGTTGCGGGTTGCGGCTTGCCCGGCAAGAAGTCGAAGCGTGGTGCCAGAGTTGTGGCAATCCACGTGCTCTTGTCCAATGCCTGCTGCGGTGGCGGCGGTGTCTAGGGAATCCAATCCGTTGGTGACTCGGCACGGCGTGGTGGACCTTGATGCGAGAATCAAAGCGCGGTGTGTCATGGACTTGCTGCCTGGAACTCGCACGGTGCCTTGGAAGGTCATGCGGGCACCGTCCAGTGCCACGCGCCACCTTCAACCGGCTCCAGATGTGGTTTGTCTGCAAACAGTGCCGCAACTGCGGGGCCGGTGCCGGAGAGGCCCGCGCCAAGTGCTCCTGCGTCCATGGCCACTCGGACCGGGTCGGGCGAAACAGGCAGGCCTGCTTTCTGGTAGAATGGCAGGAACGCGGCACCGTTCAGGGTGAGTGCGCCGGGGAGGTCCCCTTCCAAAAGCATGGCTTCCGCCGCTTCCAGTTGTGGCGCCAGGGTGGACGGGTCCAAACCCTGTAAAGCGGATTTGGGAATGGTTGCGTCAGGCACCCAAATGGCCACGTGGCAACTTGGAACCGGGAGCGTTGCCAGAATGGTCATGGCCCCGTTGTCGGTGAGATGGCAGCCCCCAAGCGTCGTCGCGCATTGGTCGTCGTATGCGCCCGTGAGTGTGACGCCGGCTGCACGGCACACGGCCACGCAGGACTCCAGCAGACCTTCTTCGGGGTGGCCAGCTGCTCGCAGCAAGGCAGCGGCGGCTCCGCTGCTGGTCTTCAAGCCCCTTGCGGGTGGGAAGGTGCTCGTGGTTTCCACGCGGGCGGGGCCCAGTTGCATGTGATTGGCTACGGCGCGCACCAATGCGTCATCGGGGGCTCCGGTCACGCTCCAATCGGGGCTTTCTTGCCATGACGCTTCCACGCCGCCCTTCACGGCGAGGCTACAGCCGTGGCCGGTGGCGGTGGCGTTCAGAATTGTGATTGCGGCGTGGGCGCGGCCGTTCAAGGGGACGCCCCAAACCAGTAAGCGTACGCGTCCCGGGCTTGCTCTTCGAGAAGTTGCGTGCCCGTGATGACTGAGCCCGTGTGGGTTGCGGCGAGCGCGGTTTCGGACTTGTACACCATTTCGAGAAGCGTCGTGAATGCACCGTCGTACGTGATGTCATCTGCGGGCGTGGCTTGAATCAAGACGTCCACGTCCTTGCCCCGTGCCTCCCATGGTACGAACGTTGCGCCGAGTTCTGCAACTGCCGCGCCTCGTTCTGGGTTCCGGCAGGACACTTGAACATCCATTCCAAGTTCCTTGCAAGCCACGATGGCAGCTCGAGCAGCGCCACCCGCTCCAAGCACCATGGCGGTTTCACCGGCGCCCTTCAGGAGGCGAAGCAATGCGGTGACGTCTGTGTTGGTGCCTTCGTTCCGTTCGCCGAGGCGCATGCAGTTGACGGCGCCCGTTTTGCGGGCCCATTCGTCGGGTTCGCAGCACGACACGGCGTTTTCCTTGTGCGGGTTGGTGATGCTGATTCCGTGCAGGCCGATGCGCCCGGCGGCGGTGGTGAGCAATCGCAGGGCGCCCCGGGAATCGGGGACGTTCACGGCTCCAAACCGTTCAGGTCGCTCGTTGGCACGCAGCCAAGCATTGTGGATGGATGGGGATTGGCTGTGTTCGACGGATGCGCCCACTACGGCGTACCAGCCCGCTCGGTGGCCAAGTTCTTCAGGTGAGAGGTCCCAGTGGTTCCAGATTTCTCGTAGTTCAGCAAGGGTCGGTTGGCCAGGCGCGCGCGGGAGGCCGTCGGCTGCGCCGTAGGTTCCTTGGTTGCCAATGAGTGGAAGGGCCGCGCGAACCATGGGTGGGCATTCCATGGCGGCGACCACGGGCCGGCCTTTTCGGACTTGGTGGCCCCACACCAATTCCATGGCGCGCATTTGCTCCAGGAAGGAACTGGCGGGGAACGCGTACTTGGCCAATCCGAGATCCTCCAGTTTCTTCAACGTCATCAGTCCCGCGTCTCGCGCGGGCGCGCCGGTGAAGTCGTGGTGGCTGCCAATGGATTGGGCTTTGCCTCGGACCTCGTGGGCCCACGCTTCGGTCACATCGGATTCAAGGTCCACGTATTGGAATCCGGCTTGTACGCAGGCTGCCAGGAGGTTCAATCGGACCGCCGAAGGGTGGCAAGGAGCGGTTTTTCCTCGGCGAGCAATTGTACGAGCAAGTCGGTGGCCTCGGCTTCGTCGGGGGTGTCGTTCCAGAATTGGTCGAGGCGGATTTCGAAGAGGTCCGCTTCCGTGTTCCGCAGCGCTGCCACGGCGGCTCCAGCGTCGTTGGTGTGAACGGAGGCGATGCGGAGGTGGTTCATTTTTCCTCCAGGAATTCATCCACGGGCATGCCAAAGTGCCGCGCGGAGTCTTCTTGGTGGACGAGGATTTGGTCGCCGGTTTTCAGTTCCGTCACACTGACGTGTTTGCCGTCCGGGGTCACGAGGCGAATGGTTTCCGCGTTTTGCAGCATGGCGTGGCCTTCCTCTCCGTCCACGTTCCACTTGATGAGGAAATGGGGTCGTCGTTCGATTTTGGCGCGACCGACGGTCAAGACGCGGTGGACGCCGTCCGGGTGGATGGCGAGCACGTGGGTGCCGGCCTTCAATTCACTCAGGTACCTCGTTTTGCCTTCGGGGCTGTACAGGTAGGAGTGGACTGCGCCGGCGTTGACCCGGAATGGTCGCTTGGCGACGAATTCTGACGCGACGGTTTCTGCGTGCACGAGGGCGAAGCTTCGGGCGGTGCTGCCAACGAGCAGTCCTTCGCCGGGGCGGAAGATGCTGGTGGTGTCGATGCAGACCCGGTCGCCGGTGCCTGCGTCGGAGATGTGCGTGATGGTGGCTGGAACCAAGAATGGACTCCCAGCGCGGCTGCTGCGTGCGGGTTTGTCGGGGGTTCCTTTGGCCCGGAGCGCCTTGTCGAGGGCTTCCAATGCCTCCGGGTGTTCGGGCGCAAAAGCG
>JBMZMP010000011.1:0-10525 GCA_049619235.1 Thermoplasmatota archaeon | reverse complement strand
GCCAACCGCCCTTAGCGATCCTGGTAGATGAGCCGCACTGGGCGCAAAAGCGATGCCGTGCACGCCCACTTCGAGGGTGTCTCGAAACACGAGGGCGTCTTCGACGGTGTTGGCGTGGGCAAACAAGGTGCCGGGGCGGTCTTTGCGTGCCGCGATGAGGTTTTCGAGGGGGATGATGGCCCAGTTTTGCGCGTCCACGATGACGAAGCCGTCCGCTTCAGCAGCCCGGTCTTGGTCCTTGGCGTTCCGGAGCACGATGTACTTGCCAATGGGCTTCTTGCCGGAGCGGAGGGCGTTGCGGCCGTCCACTTTCACCACATCCACGTCTTCGCGGTCGAGGTGCGGGTCGTCTTTTCCAAGAAGCACGCGCTCGCACCCCACTTGTTTCGCGGTTTTCCAGTAGGGGAGGCGTTTGTTCACGGGCACGTCTCGAAGGTCGAGCCAGATGGGGATGCGGGTCATGCGAAGATGGCTGCGATTTGGTCCATGGCCGCGCGGGAGTCTTCGTGTTGGAACACGTTGCGGCCGATGCTGACGCCGCTTGCTCCGCCTTCTTTTGCGCCTTTCAAATTGTTGAGGAAGGATGCAAAATCGGGGGCTTGTGGGCCGCCGGCGACGATGACGGGGATGCCTGCGCCGCGGGTGACGTTGCGGAAGCTGTCTGGGTCGCCGGTGTAGGGCACTTTGGCCACGTCGGCTCCCAGTTCGGCGGCGAGCCTTGCGGCGTGGGCGACGAGGGTTTCTTCGAATGGGTTGGTGATGCTTGGGCCGCGGGGGTACACCATGGCCACGTGTGGCATGTTCCAGAGTTGGCAAGCGGTGCTGACGGCGCCAACGGATTCGATCATGTCCGCTTCCGTTTGGCTTCCAAGGTTCAAGTGGGTGCTGACGCCGTCGCAGCCCATGCGGACCGCTTCTTCTACGGTGGCCACGAGGCGTTTTTCATTTGGGTCTGGGCACAAGTCGGTGCTGGCGGAGAGGTGCAGCATGACGCCCACGTCGCGGGCGTGCGGGGCGACTTTTCGGACCAACCCTTTGTGGGTGGTGATGCAGGTGGCTTGGGGTGCCACGGCGGCGATGGTTGCGTCCGGCGGACTGATGCCGGGGGCGGCGCCCATGCTGATGCCGTGGTCCATGGGGACCATCAGGATTTGCCCTTGTTCTCCCATGATGCGTTGCAATCGAATGGTCATGGCCGAGGCACTCCAATGCCCGTATTTATGCGCTTTTTGTCAAATCTGTACGATACTGTACGAAAATGGCATGGGATTAAGTACACATGTGGGCATCAAAGCACAGATGTGGCAAGTGCTGATTGATCATTTCCGACGCTACCCGGCCCAAGAACGGGTGGTTCGCTTGCTGATCCAGAACGGTTTGCGAATCATGGATGGCAAGATTCTCGCAGGCGACGTGGAAATCGCGGACACCGCGGTTGCGCGTGCTGCGAACGTGGATCGGCGCATTGTCCGAAGCACCGTTGAAACCATCATGGAGAACCACGCACTGAATGTGGTATTCACTCGGTTCCAGCCCACGCTGCACCAAAAAGACGTGGCCACCCAAATGGGGTGCGGCGTCATTGAAATCATCCCCGACAACGCAAACAGCCATGGCATCCTCGCAGGCGTGAGCCGCGTCATTGCGGATGCGCGCATCAGCATCCGGCAAGCCATCGTGGAGGACCCGGATTTCAACGAAGAACCGAAGTTGTTCGTGGTCACCGAGGCCGCGGTCCCGGGTTCCTTGATTCCCATTTTGCAAGGCGTGGATGGGGTTCGCGGCGTCGCCGTGTACTAACAACCACCTACCATGCATGGCGGCCACAAATTGGGCCGTAGAAACAAAAGAAAATAGGAAAGGAAAAGAGGGGAAATGAGAGGGGAGCAGGGTTTCGAGTGGCTTACTCGGCCATGGTTTCACTGACTGCGGCAACCGTCATGGATGCAACAGGCAGGGTGGGGCCATCGCGTTGAATGAACACGCTCAGTTGCGTGGTGGCGCGGTCGTACATGGCGGTGTAAGCACGGCCATCTGGACCAACAGCGGCACCGGTCACGTGAGCACTTGGTAGGGTGCCTTCGTCAATCACTTGGAAGACGTTCTTCAGGTACGGGGTGCCGGTTTCATCGGCGTGAAGGTGGCCCATGTACCAGTCGTATGCGATGACGTTGCCGTCTGCGTTCGTGGTTTCGCCATCCTTGGCCCAAACGACGAGGCTGCCTTCGCCGAAGCGGTTGGCGTCCATGTAAAAGTGGCGCAGGTTGCCTTCGCCGGTTTCGAACGACGCGTTTTGGAAGGTTTCTCCGTCGTCCATGCTGACTGCGAAGGTCATGCGTCCGGTGCGGTTGCCGGCTGCGTTCTCGTAGTTGGTGGTGATGCCAACGTAGAGGGTGTCGTCAATGTCGAAGGTAGCGTGGCCGTAGTGGCTGGTGATTTCGCCGCCGCTTGCGCTTGGGAACAGTTCCACGTTGCGGACGTCCATGACGTTGCTGGCGTGTCCGAGGGTGAGCCAGAGGCTGCCGCCGCTCTTTTGGGGTGCAGCGAACATACCTTGGCTGTTGATATCTGGGACGCCGGGAATGCTTCCGCCGGGGCCAGCGCAGAGGTTCCAGTCGATGCCGTCAATGACGGTTCCGTAACTGACGGGGGCTGGGCTTGCGAAGGGCACGCTGACGGCGCCGATTTGGTTGGCGCCACCGGCGGGGTTGCTGGTGACCAGGAGGGTGCCGTTGTTGTAGGCAGTCCATGGGCGGTCCTTGGCCGGTGCGGGGACGGGCACGACGCCAACGGTGGAGCATTCGCCTGCTTGTTGGACGTTGTCCAGTTCGTTGTAGGCGTTGAAGTTCCAGTATTCGTGCATGGTGCCGTGGTCGCTCCAGGCGTTCACGGGGTAGGATGCGAGGGTGATGTCGCCGCCGTAGAGCCAGCCGTCGTCACCGCAAGCGAGGAAGATTTCGTCGCTCACTGGAGGCGTGGAGCCGGGGATCCCAGCCGGGAGGGTTTGGTCTTGGAACCAGGGGAGTTGGAACCAGGATTCACCATCATTGTCACTTCCGAAGACGGGAGCACCGGTGGTGTCCACGAGGAAGGTGTGGCCGGTGACGTAGATGTTACCGTCGTCGCAGACTTCCATGGTGGGTTCGTATGGGTCGTGCAATTGGGCAATTTGAGGAACATCGACGATGCTTTCCTCAAGGACGATGGGACCGAGGTCTTGGACCAGCTTGTCGGGGTCATCGGAGTTAGCGTCTCCGGATTCATCCGCGCAGCCGGCCAGCATGACTGCCATCAGGGAGGCAGCAACTAGCAATTTGTGCATGGCTCGGCGGTGGTGCCTCCGCCCATAAGTGTTGTGTCTGCTTCACATCAGTGGCTGCGCTTTGAGCCAGTTCATGTCACTGACGTACAAATCGCGGATGTCCTTGAGTCCGAGGCGCATCATGGCCAACCGTTCCAGGCCAAAGCCCCAGGCAAGCACAGGGTGTTCCACGCCGAGGGGCTCGGTGACTTCTGGGCGGAAAATGCCACAGCCGCCAAGTTCCATCCATTTGCCGTTGTACATGACGTCGATTTCCATGGATGGTTCCGTGTACGGGAAGTAGGCGGGCCGGAAGCGGGTTTCGGGGAAGCCCATGGCGGCGAAGAAGACCTTGCAAAGGCCGATGAGGGTGTTGAAGTTGGCGCCGGGTTCCGTGACGATGCCTTCGATTTGGTAGAACTCGGGCAAGTGGGTGGCGTCCATGGTTTCCTTGCGGAACACTTTGCCAAGCCCGAACACCTTGTGGTTGCCGCTGGGGTTGTCGGCGAGGTAGCGAACAGTGGTGTTGGTGGTGTGGGTGCGCAGCAGTGCCTGCTTCGACACGTCTTCGGAGAACGTGGTTTGCCAGCCCTTGCTACCGGTGCCGCCGCCCGTTTCATGCACTGCCTTTCCCCTTGCCAACACGTCGGGGTCCACTGGGAGCGTTTGTGGGTGTTCCAAGTAGAACGTGTCCTGCATTTCACGGGCAGGGTGATCTTGGGGAATGAACAATGCGTCCATGTTCCAGTACGCGGATTCCACGTAGTCGCCGGCGATTTCCTCGAAGCCCATGTTCCAGAAGATTTGCCTGATTTGGCTCATCATCTGCGTCAAGGGGTGTGCCTTGCCAGGGTGCTTGGCGGCCACTTCCACGTCGAAGTCGAACGCCCGAATTTCGTGACTGGCGCGTTCTTCGGGGCTCATTTCGGCCCAGCGGCCAATGAGTTCCGGCGTGATTTGGTTCACTTCCGTGCTGGACTCCAATTGCTCCGGGTCCAGGGTTTCGCGGTACGCGTGCCCCTCGGGGGTCAGTGCAAGGGTGCGGGTGCTTCGCTCCGTGGCCGTCAGGAGGCCTCGTTCGGCGAGTTGGCGGCTGATGTCCTCCGGTGCTTCTGGGAACGCTTCCAGGGCCAATTCGTCGGCGCCTTTTTCGGGGACACCGTTCGTGAGCACGAGGGTGCCTTTTTCGATGGTGGCCCAGCCTTTCTTTTTGAGCCAGCCAATGGCCACCTTCACCTCGTCGCCTTCCAGGCCAGCGGTGGCCAAGTCCCGCATGGGCAAGCCGTCACCAATGGCTGCCACGGCGCGCCGTTCGGGGAGGCCCACTTCGGCAAACCGCGCACCTTCGGGAGTGAGTTTGTAGGAAATGGATTCGGTTTCCGTGACTTGCAAGAGTCCGAGCCGTTCCGGGGCGCCTGCTGCTCGAAGCGCTTCTCCGGCAGTGGCAAAGCCAACCTCGCTTGCGTCCTTTGGCGCGTCAAGGGCGAGGATGAGGCGTTTCTCGGCAAGGCTCAGGTTCACGAGGCGACGACCGGCTTGGGCTCCTTAAAGGCCCCTATAGCCAACCCTTGTTGAGGGCCGCAAACACGATGGCGATGACCGAAATCAAGAGCACGAACTTGTACATGGATTTCTTCTTCTCCGCTTGGATTTCTTCGTGCCGGGTCTCGCAGGGTTTGCTGCACCAGCGGGTCTCTACGGCCACAACTTTGCCGCAAATCTCGCAGTGTGCGTGGTCTTGTACGTTCATGGTGCCTCCGAGACGAGGGTGCCATGAAACGGTTCCCCTCCGGCAGCTGCGGTGACCGCTGCGAGGTTGGTGCCTTCCACGACGCAGACGGGCAACCCGGTTTCAGCGGCAAGCTTGGTGGCGGGGCCATCCACGACGCCCGATTGCCCGGCCTCTTTCCATTCGCCGCCCGCAATTTGCAGGAGCTGTTGGTGGCTTAAGCGGTCCAACCGCACGGCGGCGGGGTCCACGCGGGGGTCCGCGCTGTACACGCCATCCACGTTCGTGGCAATGACGAGGCGATCCGCACCGGCCTTCACGGCGAGTTCGGCGCCCACGAAATCGGTGCTGTGGCCTGGGACCGTACCACCCATGACCGTGATTTGCCGCTTCGAGGCGGCCGCGTCATCCGTGGTGGTTGGCACGTGCGTGTTGCAAAGCGCCCCAAGGCCATGCAGGACGGCCATGAACGTGCGGGCGTTGAGGCGCGTCGCAGCGATTCCCACTTCGTCCAATTCGGTTTCCGTGGCACCGCTTTGACGAGCCGCCGTGATGGCCTTCCGGGCAGGCGCGCCGCCACCCACCACCACGAAGACGTGGCGATCCTGGGCGATGCCCATGATGGCCTTCGCAGTGGCAAGAAGTCGCTTGGGTTGGGGTTCATCCGGAGCGAGCACGGAGCCGCCGAAGCTGATGACCACTGGGTTCACATTGCTTCGGAATCTGTGGGGGTTCAAATATGGGGCGTACTTGGCGCGCCCCGTGGGAGCCGAAGACTGGAGTGACCGCCAAAAATACGTGTTCCGTCGAACCATTGAGGACCTCGAGAGTTACCGAGGCCAAGGGACGGAATTGGTCACTCTCTACATTCCACCCACGCGGCAAATCAGCGACGCAGCGGCCATGCTGCGGGACGAACTTGGGCAAGCGGCGAACATCAAGTCGAAGCAAACCCAAACCGCCGTGCAAGGTGCCATCACGAGCATGCTTGCGCGTTTGAAGAACTTCAACCGCACGCCGGAAAACGGCCTCGCGGCGTTCGTTGGAAGCGTCAGCATCGGCGGCAACAAAACCAAGCAAGTGGGCCACGTCATTGAACCCCCGCAACCGGTCCAGACGTACCTGTACCGCTGCGACTCCACGTTCAACGTGGAGCCCCTCAAGGGCATGATGGTCACGGACGACGTCTATGGCCTCATGATCATTGACCGCAAGGAATGCAGCGTTGGCGTTCTACGCGGAAAGGCCTTGCAAGTGCTTCTGAACAAGCAATCCATGGTCCCCAACAAGCACGGACGCGGTGGCCAATCGCAGCGACGTTTCGAACGCTTGACGGAGGAAATCGCAAACCAGTGGTTCACGGAAATGGGCAACAAGGCAAGCGAGTTCTTCCTCCACGAACCCAACCTCAAGGCCCTCATCATCGGCGGCCCCGGGCCCACGAAGGAATTCTTCG
Organism: Thermoplasmatota archaeon; assembly: GCA_049619235.1. Classification (GTDB taxonomy): domain Archaea; phylum Thermoplasmatota; class E2; order JACPAO01; family JAHFTW01; genus JBMZMP01. The sequence goes on along the minus strand of JBMZMP010000011.1, from coordinate 4,039 downwards.
CCGAAAACAAGTACCTGCACCACGAGGTGCAAAAGAAGGTCTATTCCACCTACTTCGACACGGGGTACACGGATGACGACCAAGGCCTGAAGGAACTGGTGCAAGCCGCCAGCGAAGCCATCACGGGCCTTGGCATGGTGGAGGACAAGCGACTCATGCAAATCTTCCTCAAGGAAACCGCGAAGGCCGACGGTGGCCTCGGGGAATACGGGGAAGAAGAAGTGCGCACCGCCCTGGAAATGGGTGCCGTGGATCAATTGCTGCTCAGCGAAGACCTCCGTCGCACCCGCTGCACGTTCACCAACAACAAGACTGGTGAAGTGGTCCACCGCACCGTGGAAGACCACAAAGTTGGTTTCGCCGTTGACGAGATGGCCAAGCAATGGGGTGGCGCCAACACTGTGGACTTGCAAGAACGGGACCTCATCGAAGACCTCTCCGACATGGCAGAGTCCCAAGGCACCAAGGTCCACATCGTCAGCCCCGCTTCCGAAGAGGGCGGCATCCTCCGCAACGCGTTCGGCGGCATCGTGGCCATTTTGCGTTTCCGCTACAACTGAACCCCAAGCCTGTTACGCTCGCCGCAAGCTTCGCGCCGCGTCAGGAGCCGTCGCAATGGGTATTATATAGGGGGCCAAAGTCGGCTCGTCTATCCGCCTCATCCTGATGATCGAGAGACATCACCGTGTCGCGGACTAATTCCCGGTGAAAACCAATGTCCCGCAAAGGATCCATGCACCCAGTACGCGACGCCAGCCCAGAATGGGTTCCCATGCTCGGCCGCGAAGTCGAAGCAAAAATCGTTGAAATGGCCAAAGATGGCGTGCAACCTGCACAAATCGGCCTCATTCTCCGCGACACCTACGGTGTCCCCAACGTTCACGAATTGACCGGCAAGAAACTCGGCGCCATCATCGCCGACGCCGGCGCAGCACCTGGTGTGCCACAAGAACTCACGAACCTCATCAACCGGGCCATCAACCTCCTGGAACACTTGAAGAGCAACCGCAAGGACTTGCACAACACCCGTGGTCTCGAACTCATCGAAGCCCGCATCCGCAAGCTCGCCAAGTACTACAAGAGCCGCGGCCAACTCGAGGCTTCCTGGAAGTACACTCGTGGCGGCGCTCGGTTGCTCGTCGACTAAGCACTTCGAACCTTCGAAACCCCTTTTTCCTTCCCTCTTTTCTTACCAACGTGGATTTCCAAGAGAGCGCACGCTGCATGGCGGAGGCCATTTCCGCAGGCCCCACCACGTGGCACCTGCACGGCGACGTGGACGCGGACGGCTTGTCTGCTGTGACCGTGATGCGGGAAGCGCTCACCCGGATTGGAAAAACCGTCACCACCAGCGTCAGTCGGGAAAAAACGGCGGCCTCGTACGAAAAACCGTTTCGAACCAAAGCGGACGCGTTGCTGTTTCTGGACAAGGGCAGCAACCAAGCGGAAGCCATCAGCGCCTTGGGTGCCAAGCATGGCAAATGGGTGGGCATCATTGACCACCACGGGGTCCCGCTCGTCGTGGACATCCCCATGGTCAACCCGCGCCTGTGCGGCCTCGACGGCAGCTTGGATGCTTCCGCCGCGACCTCGGCGGCTGCTGTGGCGTTGCACTTGGGGCTCCCGCTCTCGGTGGCCACCCTTGGGCTCGTTGGAGCCATCGGGGATTGGCAGCACATGTCGGGGTGGCGCGGCTGGAACAAACAACTCCTCCAGCAGGGGCTCGCAAGCGGCGCTTTGCAGAAGCAAACCCAATTGCGCCTCGTCGGCCTCAGCGTCGCCGAAGCACTGGATCGAAGCGGATGGATCGAAGAACCCGGATCCCAGTTCCTGGAACGGCACGGGTTGCCTCTGGTTGGCGACGTGGATTCCCTTGGGCCTCACGAGGCGACGCTTCGAAAGGCATTGAAAGCCATCGGCGCAACGGACATCGAACACGAAGTTGTGGTCCACAACGGCATGGACCTGCGTCGCATTTTCCGCGTGGTGGACGCCTGCGGCCGGGAAGGGCACCCCGAAGTGGGCATGGATTTCTTATTGGACCGCATCCCCGAAGCGGAGGTGCATTTTGACCGCTACGCGGAAGCCATCGGAGACAACCTGGAGCGCCTTCGGGAAGTGGGCGCCCGCCGCCTCCGTGCGGTGCAGCATTTCCACGCCACCGGCGCCGCGTACACCGGCATGGTCGGCGGCATCGCCATGACCCACGCGTTGCCCGACAAATCAGTGCCCATCTGCGTCACCGCTGAAACAAAGGGTGCCTTGCAGGTGAGCACCCGTGGGAACCAAGCGATGATCGAAGCGGGCATGAACCTGGGCGCCGCGGTGAGCAAAGCGGCCAAGCACGTGGGCGCAGAAGGCGGCGGCCACACCATCGCCGCGGGTGCGGTGATTCCAAAGGATTTGCTGGAGCCGTTTCTTGCGGAACTGGACGAAGCGCTCATCTCCCAGGGCTGGATGGACGCCGCATGAGAACCTCCGACATCACCATTCCATTCGATTCCGTTGAGGCTGCGAACATTGCCCTTGCGGCCATCGCCCCGGACAACGGCGACTTCGTGGAAGCAACCCTGCAAGGCTCGGAGCTGCGGCTGCGGTTCCAATCGGAATCCACCATGGGTTTGCTACGGTCCATTGACGACGTTCTCGGTTGCCTGCGCGCCATCGAGCAAGCCGAATCTTAAACAAGGTCTCCCTGTCCAGCGACTGTGCTTGACATCAAGTTGCTCCGCGAAACCCCCGAAGTGGTCAAGGCTGACCTAGAAAAACGGGGCCGCGACACCAGCATCGTGGACGATCTTCTCGAAAACGATCGCATTTGGCGAGAAGGCGGGCAACAATTGAACGCCCTCCGCGCGGAACGCAACGCTGCTGCCAAGGGCATCAGTGAGGCCAAGAAATCCGGCGCGGATGCAAGTGCGGCCATTGCTGCCATGGGGAAAGTGGCATCGGAAGTCAAGAAGCTGGAAAAAGAAGTGGAAGAGGCAGAAGCAGAACGCATCCGCATCCTCCGCTCCTTGCCAAACATCATGCACCCTTCCGTCCCCGTCGGCAAAGACGACACGGAAAACCAACTCGTCCGTGATTGGGGCGGCCAACCCACGCACGCCTTCGGAGGCGTCAGCCACGTGGATCTCCTCGAAACCCTCGACCTCGCGGACGTGGAACGAGGCGCACGCGCCGCCGGAAGTCGCTTCGTGTACATGAAAAACGACCTCGTTCTCCTTGGCCGGGCGCTCGAATTCTACGCGCTTAGCAAACTCACCAACAAGGGTTACACTGCCATTGAACCACCCTACATGCTCCGCAAGGACGCCGTTGAAGGCGCCGTGGACCTCGCAGACTTTGAGGACGTTATCTACAAAGTGGAAACCGGCGACGGCGACACACCCGAATTGTACCTCATCGCCACCAGCGAACACCCGCTCGCGGCCATGCACATGGGCGAAATCCTCGAGACGGGCCAATTGCCCCTCAAGTACGCCGGAATCAGCCCCTGCTTCCGCAAAGAAGCCGGCGCCCACGGTAAAGACACCAAAGGCATCTTCCGCGTCCACCAGTTCAGCAAAGTGGAACAATTCGCTTACAGCACCGCCGAAGAGAGTTGGGATCTCCACGAGGAACTCATTGCAAACGCCGAAGAAATCTACCAAGACCTCGGCATCCCCTACCGCGTCGTCAACATCTGCACCGGCGACCTCGGAACCGTCGCCGCCAAGAAATACGACATCGAAGCCTGGATGCCTGTGCAGGGGGCCTATAGGGAGGTTGTGTCGTGTTCGAATTGTACGGATTACCAAGGGCGCCGGTATGGGACTCGCCACCGCAAAGCGCCTGGTGAGCCTACAGAAACGGTGCATACGTTGAATTCTACCGCTATCGCGGTTCAAAGGACGCTTGTGGCCATTTTGGAGAACTTCCAGAATGAGGATGGAAGCGTCACGATTCCAGAAGTTTTGAGGGGATATTTGGGTGGGAAAGAGCGGATTTGGGCAAGATAGAAGCTGATTTTTCGCCACGGCCATTAATAAGGCGCAGG
>JBMZMP010000010.1:6922-22116 GCA_049619235.1 Thermoplasmatota archaeon | reverse complement strand
GTACGAACCAGACGCGCATCGCTTCGCGCTGCAGCGTGAAGTGTCGTGTGTCTCCGGTCGTGTGCGTGAATCGCGCCGCGCCCGTCAGGGCCTCCGCCAGGGTGGCGCGGACGCACGGGGCGCGGCGGCCGTGGCCCCAGCCGCGGCCGCGGACCCAGCCGCGGACGAGACCTGCAAGGCCAGGAAACCATCACGCTCGAAGAAGCATTCAAGGGCGTCAAGAAAGACATCACCTACAACCGCATGGAAACCTGTGGCCACTGCCACGGAGAACGCGCCGAACCGGGCACCGACGTCCACAGCTGCGGCACCTGCCACGGCCGCGGCCACGTCATCCACAACGTCCGCACGCCCTTTGGCAACATGCAACAACAATCCGCCTGCCCCGCCTGCCGCGGACAAGGCAAACAAATCACCACCCTCTGCACCCAGTGCAGCGGCCAAGGCCAAAAGCGGCAAAAGAAAACCGTCACCGTCACCATCCCCGCCGGCATCGACGACGGGCAAACCATGCGCGTCCCAGAAGGTGGAGAAGCTGGAGAAGCTGGCTACGGCGACCTCCTCGTGGACATCCGCATCAAGCGACACAACCGCTTCCACCGCGAAGGCCCAGACCTCCTCGTGGAACTCCCCATCAGTTTCCCCCAAGCCGTCCTCGGCACCAAAATGGACATCGAACTGCTCGACGGCACCGTCACCATGGACGTTCCAAGCGGCGTCGAAACCGGCAAAACCCTGCGCCTTCGCGGCCGCGGCATGCCATACCTGCGCGGAAGCGGCCGAGGGGACGTGCACGTCACGATCCGCGTCGTCACCCCAACCAAGCTCAACGACAAAACCCGCAAACTCATCGAAGAACTGGCCGAAGAACTGGACGGCCAAGTTCCCGAAGGCAAGAAGGGCTTCTTTGACTTCCTCCGAGGATAGCCGTTAAAAGACCCCCTCCCGTCGGCGCTCCTGTCGCCATGGCCATCAAGCAAAGCGAGATTGACCAGCTCATCGCCCGCCTGGGTCGAGAAAATGTCCTCACCAGTGAAGCAGACCTCCTCGTCTACTCCACAGACATCGGATCCCCACCGGCCATCATCGACCTCCTCGTCAACCGCAAAGCGGACGTAGTGGCCCGCTGCCACGACATCGACGACGTTGCAACCGTGGTCAAGTTCTGCAACCAACACCGCATCCCCATGACGCCACGCGCGGCCGCCACCAACGCCCTCGGCGGCGCCGTGCCAAAGCGCGGTGGCTGCGTCATCGACCTCACGCCCATGAGCCGCGGCATCAGCATCGATGAAGCGGACGCCACCGTCACCGTGGACGCCGGCGTGGTCATCAAAGACCTCATGGCCGCCCTCGCAGACGTGGGCCTCGCCCTCCCCGTGTACCCCACCAGCGCCAACGCAGCCACCATTGGCGGCTTCGTTGCCATGGACGGCCACGGCATCCAATCCACCAAGTACGGAAAGATGAGCGAACACGTGGTCGAAGTGACCGGTGTGGACATGGACGGTCGCCCCTTCGCGCACCGCTCCGCAGCCAACAAGGACCTCGTGCTCGGCCTCGGAGGCAGCACCGGCATCATCACCAGCGTCACGATCCAATGCGTGGAAGCAACCAAGGAAGTCCCCGCGGCTTTTGCCGTTGCATCCTTCCGTGACCTGCAAGCACTCGTGGAAGAATTGCAAACCCGCTTCCCCGTCAACCACATCCTGTTCCACAACGCCGACTTCTTTGCCCTCCGCAACGAAGCCGCCGGCGTCCGCAAGAACCCCTTCGGCACCCGCCACGGCGTCATCGTCGGCATGCCCGAAGCTGACTTCAACGCCAACGCAGACCGCCTTGCAAGTCTCGCAACCCGCCACAACGGCGAATTGCTGGACGAAAAAGTGGCCGCTTCCGAATGGGACGGCCGATTCTTCCCCATCCGCGCCAAGAAACTGGGCCCAAGCCTGGTGGCTGGCGAAGTGTACGTGCCCCTCGAGAAGGCGGCGCAATTCATGCGGGAGCTCAAGGACGAAGTGGTCGTCTCCGAACTTTCCATGGAAGGCCACGTCACCAAGGACGGTGAAGTGTACTTCTTCATCTTCGCCCTGGACGACGAACGACGCAGCACCTACCCGCTCGGCTGGGGAACCAGTGCGCGCATCCTTTGGAAGGCCAAGAAACTGGGCGGCCGCGCCTACCACTGCGGCGTTTGGCTGCAAGCGCAAGCCAAGAGCGTCTTCGGCGCCACCCGGTACAAGCGCCTCAAGACCCTCAAGCAAGGCGGCGACCGTCGCCTCCTCATGAACCCCGGCATGGTGTTCCCCATGCCTGCCCCCGTTCCCGAATTCACTTGGAAGGCCAGCGTGCTCATGCCCGTTCCGGCCCCCAGCCTCGGATTGCAACTTGCAATGGGCGACCCCATGCTGATTGCGCAAGACAAAATGATGGGATACCGCCGCGGCAAGAGCCTCGGTGTCAAAGCGGCCGAAGTGGCCGCAGACATGGCCCGCAGTGGCTTTGACTTCGGAAAACACACGGATCTCATCTGGGGCGCCGACTTGCCAAGCGCACAAGCCATTCCCAACCCTGGCCGCTTGCCCATGACGCAAACCGTGCGCGGAAAATTGGTCCTCGCAAAGGCGTACGCAACGGGCAAAATCGTGGACCCCTGGACCCTCAAGAGCGCCCTCGACGTGGCAGACCCAGACGTGGCCGAAGTGGCTGCCGTGTGCCCCGAAATGAGCGACATCCAACCCCTCCTGGACAGTTTCCGCCGCGCCGTTTCCGCAGAAGGCGTGGAACTGGACGTCAAGACCGTGGAAATCGTCGAAGAAGTGGTGGAAGTGGCCGACAGCGGCGACGCCGGTGGACCCAAACTGGACATTGAAGCCATCAAGGAACAAGCCAAGAACACCCCCGAAGCTGAGAAGGCTTGGGTGGTTGCAGCGGACTGCATTGTTTGCAATGGCTGTGAATCCGCGTGCCCAACCGATGCGGCCATTGTGACCGACATCGCCCGCGTGGACCGCGACCTCTGCATCGCAGACGGTGGCTGCTTCGATGCGTGCCCAACCGGCGCCATTCGCCCCGGCGAAGAAGACCAATCCACGTCCGCTGGCTGGCCCGAAGGCAGCCGGCTCGCTGGAAAGTTCGGCGCGTAAGCACCCCACCCCCATTTTTCTCCTTCATCCCCCGTTTTTGTTCCATAGCCTTCTTACCTGTCGTAGTCCATCGAAGGGAGGTCCATGGAAATCTTGCAACACCGCGCCCTTCGCGGCCCCAATTTTTACGCTCGATTCCCCGTCACGTACATGCTCCTCGACATTGGGGACCTAGAGGAGTCACCAAGCGACGAAATCCCTGGGCTCCCCGACCGCATCAAGGAGTTGATGCCGTCCCTCATCGAGCACCGTTGCAGCCCCGGCGTCCGGGGCGGATTTTTCCAGCGCCTCGACCGCGGCACATGGGCCGGGCACATCGTCGAGCACTTGGCCATTGAGTTGCAAAACCTTGCTGGCATGGATGTTGGGTTTGGAAAAACCCGTGAAACCACGGACCGAGGGGTGTACTCCGTGGTGTACAAACACTTGGACGAATCATGCGGCCTCCGCGCGGGTGAAATGGCCGTTTCCGTGTTGCAATCCCTCATCGAGGACGAGCCCGTGGACTTGGAGCCGTTGGTGCAGGAACTTCGAGAGCTTCGAGAAGCCAACCTGTTTGGCCCAAGCACAGGCAGCATCGTAGCGGAAGCCGCGTCCCGCAACATTCCATTCCAGCGCATGAACAGCGCATCCCACATCATGCTCGGGCAAGGACACAACCAGAAGGCCATCCAAGCCAGCATGACCGGGGCCACGAAGGCCCGCGGCGTTGCCATCGCGGCGGACAAGGAATGGACCAAGACCCTCCTTGACGAAGCGGGCATCAGCGTCCCCAAGGGCCGCTCCGTTGGAAACGTGGAAGATGCGCTCCGAGTGGCCAAGAAAATCGGCTACCCCGTGGTTGCCAAACCATTGGATGCCAACCATGGCCGCGGCATCACCACCGACATCACGTCGGACGAAGAATTGGAGATCGCGTTTGCAAGTGCAAAGAAACACCACGACCGCGTGGTAATCGAGCGGTTCCTCCTCGGCAAGGACCACCGGTTGCTGGTCATCAACAGCGAATTGGTGGCCGCAGCCAGGCGCGACCCCGCACACGTGATGGGTGACGGAAAGCAAACCGTACAGGCACTCATTGACGAAGTGAACGCCGACCCACGACGCGGGTTTGGTCACGAGAAAATGTTGACCATGATCCACGTGGACAACAACACCCACCGCATGCTCGACATGCAAGAACTAAACCTCGACTCGATCCCAAAGGCCGGCCGCGAAGTGGTCCTCAAATCCACGGCCAACCTCTCCACTGGTGGCACCGCAACGGACGTCACGGACGAAGTGCACCCAAGCATCCGCTTCATGGCCACTCGCATTGCACGCATGGTGGACCTCGACATCATGGGCATCGACATCGTTGCCCCACACCTCCGTGAACCCCTCGAGGAAACCGGCGGCGGCATCGTGGAAGTAAACGCCGGCCCTGGCCTCCGCATGCACTTGGAACCCACGCACGGCCCCAAGCGAAACGTGGCGGCCAACATCGTGGACATGATGTTCCCCGAAGGCGACGGCCGCATCCCCACCGTGGCCGTCACAGGCACCAACGGCAAAACCACCACGGTCCGCCTCATCAGCCACATCCTGAAGTTGAACGGGGAACGCGTCGGCATGGCCGCCACGGGCTCCGTGGAAATCGAGAACCAAGTCATCATGCGAGGAGACTACTCCGGGCCCCTTGGGGCGCAAGCGGTGCTGCGGGACCGAAGCGTCACAGCGGGCGTCCTCGAAGTGGCCCGCGGCGGCATCCTGCGCCGGGGGATGGGCGTTGACAAAGTGGACGTGGGTGTACTCTTGAACATTGGACGGGACCACATTGGTGAAGGCGACATCCATGACTTGGAAGACCTGCTTCGATTGAAATCCACCGTGGTGGACGTGGCAGGCGTGCCAGTCCTCAACGTGGACGACCCCCTCGTTCTTTCTTGGCACGAAGCGCGCAACCGAAGCACCGCCGTGTTGTGCACCCAAGACCCCAACCACCCCGCCCTGGCATCCGCCAACAATGCCGTGACCGTGCAAAACGATGCCATTGTGTTGCAGCACGGCGACCATGCATCCACGCTGGCGCCCCTCGTGGACGTGCCCCTGACCATGAGTGGCCGGGCCAAGTTCAACGTGGAAAACTGCCTCGCTGCGGTTGGCGCATGCGTGGCGCTTGGCGTGAACGAAGAAACCATTCGCGCGGGATTGCAGACATTCAACTCCACCCCCGGCCAGAACCCTGGCCGCATGAATCGCTTCGACCTCGGAGACATTCGTGTCCTCGTGGACTTCGGGCACAACGCCGCAGCCATCCGCGCCTTGGACGATGTGCTTCCGCACCTGAAACCCAGGCCCGATGGACGCATTCTCCGCGTGGCGTACCTAGCAGGAAACCGCCTTGACGAAGACCTCCGAGATCTCGGCGCGGCATTGGCGAAGAACTGCGACAAACTATGGGTCAGCGACCCGGACCCCCGGGGTCGAGCGGAAGGTGCCACGAGTGCAGTCATTGCAAGCGGTGCCCGGGACGCAGGACTAGCCTCCGTTGCAACGGCCATTGCCGAATCGGACAACTTCGATGCTTGCTTTGCCGAGGCCCAGCCGGGCGACTTGCTGGTGTTCCAATGCGAGGACCACGAGGGTTTGATGAAGCGCATTCGACGCATGCAGGAGGCCCCATGAGAATCTACGGACACCGCCCCATTCGAGGCGCAAGCATGTACGCGCAACACCCCGTGTGGTACCTCGTCGTTCGGCCCACGGAATCGGACGAAACCTACGCAGAACGCGCAGGCACAACGGGAACCCTTGGGGACATGCTTGGCTCGCTCATTGTGTCCTTGCAAACCGAAGCAGGGCTCCCGAGTGCATTCCATTCCTCATGGCAAGACGAGGACGGCGATTGGGTCGTCGTGCACGAGTACGCCCATGAACACGCCGGGGAAGCCGCCGGCTCCGCCGCAGTTGGCATCCTGAAAGGAACCATGTCACGTGCGGAAGCGGTGGCCAGCATCTGTGAGGCCATCGAAGCGCACGCTCCAGAACCCTCTCTGCAAGCCCTTCTTGCCGCCGCGCACGACCGGAACATCCCCGTCATTCGACGCGGCGACCAACAGTACCAACTGGGTTGGGGCGCCAAGCAAAAGCACCTCAGCGGCACACTCACAAGTGAAGCCAGCGGACTTGGCTACGACATCGCCAACGACCACGAGCGGGTCCTGGAATTCTTCGAAGACACCGGCATCCCCACGCCGTACGGCGGCGCCCGACGGACGCTTGCTGGCTGCGAGGAACTGGCCGAGGAACTGCGTTACCCCCTCGCCGTGAAGCCCCTGCGGGGCCGCGGCGGCGTGACGGTTCGCGTGGACAACCACGAAGAACTGGAAGTGGCCTACGACAAGGCCAAGGAATTCCACAACTGGGTGGTGCTCCAAGACACCGTTTCCGGCGAGGCGTACCAAGCGCTCGTCGTGGGCGGCCAATTCATTGGCATGGCCCGCAAAGCGGACGGCGGCGACGTCTCCGACATGGTGCACCCATCCGTGCAATTGGCCTGCGAACGGGCTGCGAAGCTGGTGGACCTAGACGTCCTTGGCATTGACTTCGTGGCACGGTCCGTGCATGAATCCCTGTCCACAAGTGGCGGCAAAATCGTCAGCCTGAACCCGGAACCAAACCTCGAACCGTTCCTCGAAATGGACGCAGCAAACGCGGTCCTGGATACCCTCCTCGAAGACGATGGCCGCATTCCCCTGGTCGCGGTCACCGGAACCAATGGCAAAACCACCACGGTCCGTCTGATTAGCCACATCCTGAAGTACGCAGGCGCCCGCGTGGGCATGGCCTGCACCGGAGCAGTGGAAGTGGAAAACCACGTGGTGCTTCGCGGAGACTACTCCGGCCCCACCGCGGCCCGCGCGGTGCTCCAGGAACCCACCGTCACCCATGCGGTGTGCGAAGTGGCTCGCGGAGGCATCTTGCGCCGTGGCCTCGGCTTTGATCAAAGCGACGTCAGCGTGTTCCTCAACGTAGGAAGCGACCACTTGGGCCAAGGCGGCATCAACTCCTTGGAAGACCTCGCGAAACTGAAAGGCGTGGTCGTCAAGGCCGCAAAGGAAACCGGCACCGTGGTCCTCAACGCCGACGACCCACTCGTTTGGGCCCTCCGGAAGGAAGTCCGTTGCAAGGTCATCGCATTCAGCATGAACGCTTCCTCCCCAACTGTCAAAGCGCATCTTCGGGAAGCGCGCGGCAACGCCGCCGTGGTGCACCAAGATGGAGCCATTGTGCTGCGCCGAGGCGCGGCCCGCTTCCGCGTCATCGACTCCGTAGATGTCCCCATCACGTTGGCCGGAGCCGCTCCATTCAACGTGCAAAACGCCATGGCCGCAACGGCCGTCGCGTACGCGCTTGGTGTCAGCGAACAGGACTGCCGCGCCGGACTCCTGACGTTCAACCCAAGCACCAACCAACTCCCCGGTCGCATGAACCTCATGACCCTCGGCGGCGTCAAAGTGCTCATCGATTACGGACACAACGTACCCGCGTTGCAGGCGCTCGCCGAAGTGCTGCCAAGGCTTGCCACCGGCCGGAAAATCAACGTTGCTGACGCGAGTGGAAACCGCCGAGACGAGGATCTCCGTGCCTTTGGAGCGACCATTGCGTCCATGTACGACCGAATTTTCTTGTGCGACCCCGACCCCCGCGGCCGCAAGAAAGGCGAAACCAGCGCCCTCGTCCGCGACGGCCTGCTGGCAAGCGGATTCCCCGAAGACAAACTCACCATGGAACCGGATGAAGGCCGGGCCTTCCGAGCCGCGCTTGCAGAGAGCCGCCCAGGAGACTTGGTGGTGCTGCAAGCGGACGACATCGAAGGAGCCATCGATTTGTGCAAGCAACTCAAGATGCGCCTCGACGCAGGCGAATCCCCATACCACCTCAACGAGGAGCTTCTGCAATGACCCTGCGGGTCCTTGCCCACGGCGGCGCCGGCAGCTACGACCACAAGGAACACGACGGCCCCCAAACCGCCGCCGACGTGGGCCTGCAAGCGTTGCAAGCCACCGGCTCCGTGTTGGACGCGGTGATTGCTGCCACGGTCCATCTAGAAGACGACCCGCGCTTCAACGCCGGCACCGGCAGCAACGTTCGCCTCGACGGAACCACCATCGAAATGGACGCCTCCGTGACCACGTGCGACGGCCGCTTCGGCGCCGTGGCCTGCATTGAAAACGTGCAAAACCCGGTGCTCGTGGCAAAGGACGTGCTTGAAACACCCCACAACCTCCTAGCCGGAAAAGGCGCCACCGCCTACGCTCGCACCCGCGGCCACGCACCCTACGACCCCACCGCCCCCGTTGCGTTGGAGAAGTTTGCCAAACTGCAAGCGATGCTAGCGGCGGGCGCCGTGGAAGACGGCTGGTGTGAATGGGATCTCCCCGAACTCGAAAAACACTGGAACTTCTCCACGCCATTTCGCGAAGCCGTTGGTTGCAGTGACACCGTGGGAGCGGTCGCCTCTAATGGCACCCATTTCGCAGCAGCCCTCAGCACGGGTGGCACCATCAGCACCTTGCTTGGCCGCGTGGGCGATGTGCCCATGATTGGGTGCGGCTTATGGGCGGGACCTGCTGGCGCCGTTTGCGTCACCGGCGACGGCGACCACCTGGCCCGCGCCAAACTCGCATCCCGCGTCCAGACGTGGCTTGAAGAAGGCAAAACCCCCGATGAATGCGTGGGCCTGGCCATCCAGTTGTTCCCCCCCGAAGTGGCCGTGGGCCTCCTCGTTGTGAACCCTCACGGCGGAGCCGGGGGTAGCAACCTCCAAATGGCGTGGGGCCTCGCAGAGGCATCATGATCAAACCGGAACACTTCGTCCCCGAGGGCACACTGGTTGCCATCGGCGGCAGCGAGGACAAAAACGACGACCTCGATGTGCTCCGAACCATCTGCGGCCTGCCAGAAGGCGGGACCAAAATCGTGGAGATCATCCCCACCGCCAGCAGCATCCCGGAGGAAGCCGCGGGCCAGTACATTGAGCCGTTCAAGAAACTGGGCGTCGAAAAAGTGGGCATCATGGACATCCAAAGCCGCACGGACGCCAGCCGCGAAGACTTCGTGCAACGCATCCTGGAAGCGGACGTGGTGTTCTTCACTGGCGGCGACCAACTCCGACTCACAAACCTCCTGGGCGGTAGCCCGCTTCTAAGCACCCTCAAAGGCCACTACCAACGCGGCGGCGTCATCGCAGGCACCAGCGCAGGCGCCGCAGCCATGAGCCAAGCGATGATTTACCAAGGCAAGGCCGGCAACGCCTTGCGGAAGGGAACCGTGCAAATGACGCCCGGTCTGGGACTCATCCGCAACGCCGTCGTTGACAGCCACTTCACGCAGCGAGGCCGCTTCAGCCGCCTCTTGGAAGTGGTCACGGGCAACCCCGGCGTCATCGGCTTGGGCCTGGACGAGGACAGCGGCGTCGTTGTGCGACACGGCCGCGTCATTGAAGCCATTGGCAGCGGCGTCGTGGTGGTCATTGATGGCCACGACATGAAGTACAGCAACATCACGAACATCAACATGGGCTCCGCCATTGCGGAGGAAGGCGTCCGCGTGCACACCTTGACCAGTGGACATTCCTTTGACTTGGAGGACCGAACCTACCGGTCCCCTGCACAGGGCCGGGGTAACCAGGACCACGAAGACCCAACGCTCGCGTAGAACCTAGATCACTTTCGCAAGTCGCGCAAGCCCTTCCTGGATGCGGTCCACGCTGGTGGCGTAACTGAACCGGAGGCAACCTTTGCCCATCTCTCCGAAGGCGGAACCCGGCGTCGGTGCGACGTGGGCGTTTTCGATGAGGTCAAAGCACAGCTTCTCATCGTCGGGGTGGTTTTCAAAATGGGGGAACGCGTAGAACGCCCCCTGTGGCGTGGGGCAGCTGACGCCGTCCAATGCGTTCAATCCGTCCACCATGACCTTGCGTCGTTCCATGAATGCTTGGCGCATCATTTCCACGCTGTCTTGCGGACCGTTGAGTGCAGCCACGGCGCCGTATTGTGCAAAGCTTGTGACGTGGGTGACGCTGTGGCTTTGCAGTTTGTTGATTTGCTTGAACGCGGGCTCAGGAGCCACGAGCCAGCCGGTGCGCCAGCCGGTCATGGCGAAACTCTTGCTGAGCCCGTCAATGGTGACGGTGCGGTCAAAGGCGAGGCTTCCGGGGCTCAAGTGTTCCCCTTCGTAGATGAGTTTCTGATAGATTTCGTCACTGACAATCCAGAAGTCGTGGTCCTCTGCCAGTTCCACAATGCCCCGGATGTCCGCGGGGTCGTTGACGGCGCCCGTGGGGTTGCTGGGGCTGTTGAGGAGCACCATTTTGGTGTTGCTTGTGACGGCTTCCGCCACGTCGTCGGCACGCATTTTGAAACCGTCTTCGAGCCGGCACGGGACCGGCACGGGATTGGCTTCGGCCCAGCGCGTGATGGGTTCGTAACTCACCCAAGCCGGGTCTGGAAGCAGGATGTCGTCGCCTTGGCCGGCGAGGGCAAGGAACGTCATAGCCACCGCTTGCTTGGTTGGGGTTGCAAGGACGTTACTGGGTTGGCAGGGGATGTCGTTTTCCGTTTCGTGGTAGCGGGAAATCGCTTCCCGCAGCGCCGGGATGCCGGGCCCTGGTGTGTACTTGGTGTGCCCTGCATCCAATGCGTCCTTAGCGGCTTGCTTGACGTGTTCAGGGGTGTCAAAATCAGGTTCCCCTACGCTGAAGCCGATGACGTCGTGCCCGGCCTGCTTCATCTCGGAGACCCGGTTGCTGATGGCAACAGTCGCGCTTCCAACGATTCGATCCATGCGGGGGGCAAAGCCTGGCACAAGCGTGTCAATTCGCAGGGGTGCATAAACCCCAATCGTCAAATCCGCCGCGCTTGCATGAAGCCACATGCATCAGTTCACGGTGTACAAAACGGACACCTGCCCTTACTGTACGCAGGCGAAGGGGTTCCTTGATGCATTGAAGGCGCAGCGAGAGGACGTGGCGGTCACGTACGTGGATGCCAACCAAGACCCGGGCAAATACCGCAGCATGGCCAAGCGAATGGGGACATCCACGGTGCCACAAATCTTCGTCAACCAACAACACATTGGTGGCTGGGACCAATTGGCTCGCGCCGCCGGGTCCGGCAGGTTGGACGAGTTTCTTGCCACCGGCGTTTGGCCGGAGCCGGTGAAGAAGAAACGCTGGCTCCGCCGGTTATTCGGTTGAGCCGCCTTCCGTCACTTGCAACTTGTACAAGTCGTGACGGCGGTCCATCAATTGCATGACGCTACCGCGCCGGCGGCTGCGCCGTAGCACTTCCAGGTCCACGTCGCCGACCACGACGGTTTCCACGTTCGCGGTGGCTTCCGCTGCGATGCCATCCCGAGGGAAGGTGAAGTCGCTAGGTGTGAAAATGGCGGATTGGGCGTACTGGATGTCCATGTTGGCGGAGTCTGGTAGGTTCCCGACGGTGCCCGCGGTTACCACGTAGAGTTGGTTCTCCACGGCCCGCGCCTGGGCGCAGTACCGGACACGCAGGTGGCCTTGCCGGTCCTCGGTGCAGTACGGCACAAACAAGATGCCGGCGCCTCGGTCCGTTGCGATGCGTGCCAGTTCGGGGAACTCCACGTCGTAGCAGACGTTGATGGCGATTTTGCCAACGTCCGTGTCCATGACGTTGACCATGTTTCCACCTTGGATGCCCCACCATTTGCGTTCGTTTGGCGTGACGTGAATCTTGGTTTGACGGTCGATGGTGCCGTCGCGGCGGAACAGGAATGCCACGTTCCAAAGTCGCCCTTCTTCTTCGACGATGTGGGTGCCGCCGATGATGTTGACGTTGTAACCAACGGCCAGTTCCGTGAAGTGTTCGATGTAACGGTCCGTGAAGGATGGGATGGCGCGCACCGCTTCGCTGGGGCGTTTTTCGTCGATGCAGGAAAGCAACTGGGTGGTGAGCAGTTCCGGGAACATGGCGAAGTCACTCTTGTAGTTGGCAGCCACGTCAACGAAGTACTCGGTTTGCCGAGCGAAGTCTTCCCAGCTTGCCACTTCCCGCAATTGGTACTGGATGACGCAGATGCGGACGGGTTGGCTGGACTTCATGGTCCGGCGCCCCTTGGGCCGGTACTCCACGTTGCGCCATTCCATCAACAACGCGTTGCCTTCAGATTCCGCGTCCCCGGGCAAGTAGCCGGGGAGGATTTGCACGGGCGTGAAGCCGTGGCTGAGCTGGAAACCAATGACTGGATCCATCACTTCGCGTCGCTGCACGGCCGCCACGTATTCCCGTGCTTTGCCCTTGAATTTCTGGAATCCTGGCATGCGGCCTGCGATGAGAATCCGTCGCAGGTTGAGTCGTTCGGCGAGTTCTTGGCGGGCTTGGTAGAGCCGTTCGCCGATTTTCATGCCACGGTAGTCGGGGTCCACCATCACTTCGATGCCGTACAAGTCGAGGGCTTCGGGGTCATGGGTGGACATGGTTCCGTCGCCGGTGATTTCGTTGAACGAATGCAAGTCGGGGTGGTCGTCGAAGTCAAGCAGGAGGCTGCTACTGGAACCCACGATGACCCCTTCCGATTCCACCACCATTTGCCCTTCCGGAAACACTTCGTGGTGCCGTTGCAGTTGCGCGGGCTTCCATGCGACCATGCCGGGGAAGCATTTGTGCTGCAAGGCAATGATGGCTTCGTGGTCCGCAGGGGTGGCCTGGCGAACGGCGATGGGGGTTTCGTACTCGGAAAGGTCCACGATGGGACGCATCGAGGTAGGTCTTGAACCTTGGCGCAAGACCAATGCCGCGCGGTTTCCCCGACCTGGCTACAAATCGACGGTCACGGGAGCTGCCTTGATGGGTTCCACTTCGAAGAAATCTTGCTCTGTTGGCTTGAACCACGCCGCAAAAAGTGTGCCCGGGAATTGCCGGGTGGCGTTGCGGTGGTCGCGCACGTTGCCGTTGTAGAACCGACGGGCGGCTTGGATGCGGTCCTCAGTGATCACCAATTCTTGTTGCAGCTGCAGGAAGTTCTTAGACGCCTTCAGATCGGGGTACGCTTCTGCCACGGCCAACAACCGGCCCGTTGCGCCTCCGAGGGCACGTTCGGCCGCTTGTGCTTCCTTGGGGGTGGGTTCGTCCTTGATGAGCCGGCGGGCCTGCGTGATTTCGTCGAAGAGTTCCTTCTCGTGCTTGGCATAGCCTTTGACGACCCGGACCAGGTTTGGAATCAAGTCGTGGCGTCGGTGCAGTTCGGTTCCAACGTTGCTCCAGGATTCGTCGCAGCGGTTTTCCAGGGTCTGGAATCGGTTGTAGTGGTAGATGGCCGAAATGCCCACCAACAGAATGGGCAGGACGAGAAGGGCAATCACGAGGGCGAGCACAGCGGGGGATGGCTGCGGCCGGCTATGAATGTAGGTGCTTTGGCAGGAGGGCCCGGAACGCGAGGCCCAACTCGATGAGGGGTTCCGCTTTGTCCGGGTGGAATGCGCCTGAAACGTGCAGGACCATGTGCTGGCCTTGCCATTGCAAGGTCATGCGAGGCGCCTCCAGGAGCATGTCCATCATGCGGGGGTGGATGACCGCGTACGCGAACTTCCTGTCCTTGCATTTGACCCAGAATTTCCGGCTGAATTCGTCGCTTTCAAAGTCAATGTCTTCGCCGCCGAGGGCGTCAAACAATTTGTGATGGAGTCCTTCTCGTTTCAGGACCAGGTCTGGTCCGGCGTAGGGCATTTCCATTTTGACCACGGTGAAGTTGTGGATGTTTTCGCTGTCCTTTGACTTGGTCCGGGATTGGTGCTGGAACGCCCGGACCGCGACGCCATTGATGCTGCCTTGGTAGCCGTCGAAGTTGCGGTGTCCGTAGCCTGGTCCGTACGCTTGGAAGCTTGTGAGGAAGCCCAGGTCCATGCTCGCGTCGTACTCGGAGAATTGGCGCTTGGCGGCCCACGCGGCGAGCGCTTGGCGGCGTTTCCGGTTGGCCCAAACGGCTCCAAAAATGATGAAGCCCACAAGTGCGATGCCTGCAATCACAAGTAGCACGACGACGGCACTCATGCGAGGAGAGGAGCGCCAGCACTACATGAAAGCTTCAATCGAGGAACGACCGCACGATTTCCTCGGAGGCATCGGGCGCGGCGGGGTTGTCGGTGAGGGCAATTTGTTTTGCGGAGCCGGGCCAGCCGTGGCCGCCGAGGGTGGAGATGAGGGTCACATCTGCCATGCCTTCGTACCGTTCCCAGGTGACGTCGCCCTCTTGCGAGGTGTGTGCGAGGGTGGCTTGGTTTGCTTGTGTCCAGAAGGCAACCGCGTCATCCACGGATCGGTCGATGCGAAGCGGGTCCACGCTTTCTGGGCCGCTTCCACCGTTGTAGGGGACGTTGGGGTCGTCGCGGGCATGGATGATGACCACTTCGACGGGTCGTCCAGGCGCGGGGATTTCGTACGGGTCCGCGAAAGCGTTCTTCTGGCCACCGATGGCACCGGCCACGACGGCGACGAAATCCACTTCGCTGCGTTCCGCCGCGAATCGGTACGCCATCATGGCCCCGTTTGAGTGCCCGGTGACGCCGATGCGACTGATTTCGTGTTCCGAACGGACCTTGTCAATCACCGCTTCCAGGAAGGCGACGTCGTCCCGGTTCTGGTCGCGGGCCTTGCCGCAGCAGTGGCCTGCGTTCCAGGTTCGGTCCATCCCCTCCGGGTACACGACGATGAAGCCTTCTTGATCGGCCCACGTGTCGAATTGGCTTTTGTCCATCATGCTGCGAGGGGTTCCCAGGCCGCCGTGCAATGCAATGAGGAGCGGGAAGGGGCCGTCGCCTTCGGGGATGTGGTAAGAGGCGAATCGGGCGCCGTCTTCGGTTTGGATGTTCCATTCGGGGTTCGCCTGCAGGCACCCCGAGAGGGCAACCACGATGACGAGCACCGCCCAACGCATGCTCTTGGTTGGGGCTTCGATTGGCATAAACCCTTGCCCTCCGGCCAAAACCCACCCTCGAACCGGGAAGGGGTCGTGAAAAAAGAGATTGGAGCA
>JBMZMP010000010.1:2353-6912 GCA_049619235.1 Thermoplasmatota archaeon | reverse complement strand
AAAAAGTAGAACGAAGAAAACGACGGAGAAAAAACAAAGCAGAAAGAAGGAGGAAGAGGGGTTGACGCGTCGCTTATGGGCGGTCGTATTCGGTGCCGTCCGTGAGGCGGGTTCCGCCGATTTGGACACCGACGGCGCCGAAGCTGCGTTGGGGTGCGCCTGCCTTCGTGCCGGGTTCATCACAGAAGCCGGTGCACACATCCACAAGGGCTGCAAACACTTGGCCCGTGATGGGGTCCATTTCGATGTCCAAGAAGTCGTAGGGTCCGCCTTCGCGTCCGTTGCCGGGGCAGCGGTCCACGCATTCGCCGCGCTTGAGGGGCTCGTTCACGTTATTGGCAGTGGTGATGGCGAACACGGGTTCCTCGGCGTTGGCGTTGAGGCTGTAGCCGATGTAGGCGTTCCAAGTGGCGTTTTCCCAGATTTGGCGGTTGGTTTCGTTGTCCAAGCCGTTGCCCACGTCGTGGCCGCGGGGGTTGTCGCTGCCCATGTAAAGGAAGGCGATGCGGCCGTCTTCACCGGCGACGATGCCGGGGTAGCGCATGGCGGTGACGCCGGGCGCGGTGACGTTGATGGGTTCTTCGAAGGTGGCGCCTTGGTCGTGGCTCACGGCGAGGTACGCGGTTGCGCCGCTGCCGCCGATCCAGAAGTAGTACAGGGTGCCGTTCTTGTCCACGGCGACCATGGTGTCATGCACGCCGGGTTCGGTTTGGTATTGTTCTTCTTCGAAGATGTACTTCCAGTTGTACGTCATGCCGCCGTCGGTGCTGATGCTGATGGCGGGGCTGCCGCAGAGGCTGCGGGGGATGTACACGGTGCCGTCGTTGCGGTCGGTGGTGCCGTGGCTGGTGAAGCCACTGCACAGGTTGTTGAGGCTTGGGTCCACGCCGATGGGGTCCACGCCGGGGAAGACGAGAACCGCAGGTTCCCAGTCGAGGCCACCTGTGAGGCTGTAGGCACACTTGGCTTGCGCAATTTGGTTGCTGCACAAGTACACCACGTTGGGGTATTGCCCGAGCAAGTCGTTGCCGGTGCCGAGGAGTCCGGCGCCGGGGCCAGTGAAGATGGTGGGGTGGTCCGCGACGGGGAGCGGGCAGGCGCCGTGGCGGGGAACGCTCCAGGATTTGCCTTCGTTGTCGCTCCAGCTGACACTGTTGCAGGCGCCGCTTGGGAGCATGTCCACGATGAAAATGCGGCCCGTGTCAGGGTCCACGTGCACGTAGGGGTCGCCAGTGACGGGGTGGTTGGGGACGGTGTTGAGTTGGTTGGGGGTCACTTCGTCCCAGGTCAAGCCTTGGTCCCAGCTGCGGAGGTATGCTCCAAAGGGTTGGGTTTGGCCAGCGACGCCTTGATCGAAGTCAATGGCGGAGTAGATGAGGCTCCCGTGGCGGGTGATGCCGACGGTGGGTTCGCCGCTGATGCGGTCGGTGGCGTAGCGCATGGTGAACTCGGGGAGTTCGCCGGGGTACGCGCTTGCGTCCACTTGGCCGTCCTTGCCAAGCACCCACGTTGGGTATGCCGCTGCCTTCTCGGCTTGTTTTTGTTCTTCGGGGCTCAATTCGGGCTCGCTGTCGCCGATGCAGCCGGCGAGGGCGAGGCCCAGGAAGAGGACCATGATGAATTGCTTCATGGATTTCCCCACGGGCACTGGTTTTTGACCATTGGGGCAGTTCCCCTTGCATGGACTTTGCCTCACGCCCCAACTTGACCGTCGTCGGTTGCAGTGGTTCTCCAGGAAAAGCAGCGCACGATGTGCCGCTTCGCATGCGGGAACATGGTTTCCCCGTGACGGCGGTCAACCCGTCCTTGGATGCGTGGGAAGGCGAGCCAGCGTTTCGGTCCCTTGCGGATGCGCCAAGACCGGATTGGGTGGTGGTGTTTCGACCAAGCCCGGAAACGCCAGCCATTGCAAAGGAGGCTGTGGCCGCCGGTGCCAAAGGGCTCTGGTTGCAACTGGGGATCGCCAATGAAGAAGCCCGGTCCATTGCGGAAGCCGCGGGCCTTTCCTTTGTGCAAGACAAGTGCGTCTGGGTGGAGTTCCGCAACGCGTAGCGGCCGAGCCTACATGCCAGGCGGGTTGTCGCATTCGTGCTGGTAGTACTCCGCCGGGTGCATGGGCAAGTAGCTGCCGCGGGGCAGGAACGTGTGGTTGCCTTCCGGTTCGATGAGGTGCGCGTACACCCCTTCCAGGACGCGTGCGTTCAGGTTGCTGACGCAGTGCACTTTCTCCGGGTTGTCTTGGTAGCTCATGATGTCCTCGACTGGGGCGTAGCGGCTCTTGAAGTCGCCCGCATCCCCAACGTGGCCGGCGCCGAGGCAATGACCCACTTCGTGGGCTATCAAGTCGTACAGGCCGCGTGGATCTGGCGCACCAACATTCAATGCAAAACACGTGAAGCCGATGCCGGTGCAATCTTGGGCCATGACGTAGTTCTCGCCGTGGAAATGGCCGCCGTAGTCTTGCAACGCCGTTTCACCGAGGAGAATGCAACCGATTTGCTTTGGCTCCAATCCGATGCCAATCAGGAATTCGGCACTGGTGCTGATGACAATGATTTCGGGGTCGCTCACGGCGTCAATGGAGGGAACATCCTCGCCGACTGCGTACGTGTTGAGTTCGAACGCTTCCGTGAACCAAGGCTCGCCGAGGGCTTCAATGCCATCGCTCCATTGCTGCACGGCGAGGCGGCTGGCGGCGATGTTGTCCGGGGTGCTGACGCCCGCGGGCGGCACGATGAGCACGTCAATGACGGTGGTGTCCAAGTCATACACCACGTATTCGTGGTACAATCCATCATCGAAGTCACAGGCAAACGAAGTGTTGTTGCCACAGAATTCCTGCATCCCATCGTACGAGAACGGTTCGGTTTCCGGTTCGTTCTGGGTCACGGGCAGGTTTTCTTCCGGGGCGGGATCATCGGAGACGCAGCCCGCAAAGGCAACGAGCGTGAAGAGGAGGGCAATCCAGCGCATACGTCCAACTTGGGTTCCTTCTCTAAGAACTCTGTGGCCGCAGCATGCACACGCCCAAAGCCTCAAACCCGCCGCAGACCATGGGATTGCATGGTCCAATTCGCCATCCAAACACACGTTGCTGCGACCCCCAAGAAAACCTGGGGCGTCATTCGAGACTTCGGCAACGTTGCCAACTACGCCGACGGCCTCAAGGCGTCCAGGCAAACCACGGAAGGCGACGTCTGCGTGGGCGCCGAGCGCATCTGCGACTTCCACAAACCCATGATGGGCAAGTCCCAACTGCACGAACGAGTCACTGAATTTGACGACAAAGCCATGGTTCTCGGCGTGGACATCCTTGGTGGCATGGGCCCGTTCAAGACCATGCGCGGCACGTTCCGGTTGCAAAAGGAAGGCAAAGGCACGCTCATCACGTTCGAGCAAGTGGCCGACGGCGGCCTCATGGCGAAACTCATGGGCGGCATGGCCAAAGGCAAACTCCGCAAGGAACTCACCGGATTCCTAGACGACGTGAAAACCTACGTGGAATCCCAATAGAAAGGCACGAAATCATGCAGTTGGCGCGCATCTACGACGACCCGCCCGGCCCCCGGTACCTCATCGACCGGCTCTGGCCACGTGGCGTCAGCAAGGAGCGCGCCCAACTCGAAGGGTGGCTCAAAGACATCGCCCCGAGCGACGCCCTCCGCCGCGCATACCACGCGGGCGAAGTGGACCACCCGACCTTCTCCCAACTCTACCTTGATGAACTCGCAAACCAAACCGCCCCAAGCCTCCCCGGGGACGCCGTCTTGGTGACCGCCGCGAAAGAACTCGAAGCAAGTCACGGGCCAATTTTGTTGAAATGGCTGCAAGGGGACCCGCCCCGGCCAAAACGGACATAACCCTGGAAAACAAAGAAGAAGCATGGTTTGGGAACAAATCATTGGTTCCATTGCGGGGATTCTCGTGTTGGGCGCGATTTTCGTGCCCATCGAACGGTTTCGCCCCCTTGTGAAGCAGAAATTGTTCCGTAAGCAATGGCGCACCGACGTGGCCCACCTGGTCCTGACGGGGTTGCTGGATGGCGTGTTTGCCATTGTCGGCATCGTCGCGGCGTTCCTGTTGGTGGGCTGGTGGGCACCGGCCGCCATTGGCGCAGCCATCTCGGCACAGCCCGTGGCGCTTCAACTGGTGGAGGCGTTCTTCCTCGGCAACCTGCTTGGGTACTGGAGCCACCGCCTCAGCCACACCATTCCACTCCTGTGGAGGTTCCACAAAATCCACCACAGCAGCCGGCAACTGGACTGGCTCGCGGCCGCCCGCCGACACCCCCTGGAGCAAACATGGGCAGGGTTCTTCGTGGGCATTCCACTCATTTTTCTTGGCTTCAACGTCCAGCAAGTGGCGTTCGTGCAAATCCTGAACGTTCTCTGGGGCATCTTCCTGCACAGCAACACCGCGCTTCGGTTCAAGGGCCTCCGGCACGTCATCGCGACGCCGGAATTCCACCACTGGCACCACAGCGCGGACCGGTACAACACCAACTACAGCCTGTTCCCGTGGCTGGACCGCATCTTTGGCACCTGCCACCAACCCGAAGA
>JBMZMP010000010.1:0-2343 GCA_049619235.1 Thermoplasmatota archaeon | reverse complement strand
AGCGACTCGGTTCGGCGTGGACGACTACGATCCACCCGGCTACGTTGGTCAAATGATCGAGCCATTCCGCCGTCGGAAAGCCCCCGGCGAGCCCACCCAAACACAACAAGAATAAACCGGCCAAATGAAAGCCGGAAATCGGCCATTGTTGGCATTTTCCTCTTATGAGGCACAACAAGAACAAACCGGCCAAAACGGAGGCAAGGAGCGGCCGATTTGTCCCCCTCGGTGCCAAGATTCATGCACCCGGGGCCCCCTGGCAGCCGCATCTGCTCCGCCGTTGAAGCCCTCATCCACAGCATGTACGGCCAACCTGCCGACGTCCGGGCGCGAGCGCACCGAAAAACACTGGGCATCCTGCGGCCCGGCGACACGCACCTGACGGAGTTCGGCGAACTGCCATGGGGCTCCAAGGAATTTCCCGGCTCATTCAACGCACGCATCGAACGCCTCGACACGTCCCCTCTTTGGAGCCAGATGGAACACGGTACAATGGCCATTGCGGGCTACTTCGAGCCCCGCGGCAAAAACCGCCCCCGGGAAGCCTGGTATGTTCCCGGACCAGTCACCGTGAAAATCGTCGCAAATGAGGACTTTTTCTCCATTGTCACCCAACCGCCCTGGACCCAACTCGAGCACGTCCACAACCGGATGCCCGCCATCATCGGTCACCCCGAACTTACACCGCGCGAAGTTGGCCCCGCCGTTTGGAAGAACAAGCCGAGGGAAATCTGCGTTCACCCCAGGCGTTCATACATTGACGACGATCAAGCCCAACTCTTCTGAGAAACCCCTGACTCCTTTGCGTGATCTTCATGGGAAACTTCGAACTTCGGGCGCAACCTCTACCCCTCGGGACCCACACTACCAAGCGCGCCCCATGCCCACCATGACCAACTCCTTCGAAGGAGACGCACTCCGCCCCGTCCCCCCGCATCGCCAACTTGCTAGGAGAAACCGTTGACCTTGGCGCATGCCACCGAGACACGGGGCAAGGGGCGTTGTTCTAGGAACGGTTTGCTCCAAATTGAGGAGGGCCAAAACCCCGACCCCAGGGAAACGACTCCGTGCGCCAACCCTCCGTTTCTTATACGAGTGCTAACAATCTTTCAACAATGACGACCACGGTTGGAATCAAGACCCCGGAAGGCGTCGTGCTGGCAACGGACCGGCGCGCTACCATGGGGTACTACGTCGCAGACAAGGATGTGGTGAAGATTGAACCTCTTGACGAGAACTCTGCCATCACGATTGCTGGCAGCGTGAGTCAGGCACAATCCTTCGCGCACATGCTCCGCATCAACCTCGAATACACGAAGAACCGCCGCGGCTGGGCATTGTCTCCGGATGAGCTTGCAAAGCTCGCCACGTACAACATCCAACGTGCAGGCGGCGTGTACGGACAATTCATCCTGGCGACCCGGGACGAATCCGGTGCCAAGATTTGGGACGTGGGTGGCGACGGCTCCCTGATTCCCAAAAAGGACTTCACCGTCACCGGTTCCGGAACTGGGCCCGCGGTGGGTGTCATGGAATCCACGGACTGGGACCAAGTGCAAACCATGGACGCTGCGGAAGAGCGGGCCATGCGGGCCATCAAGGCCGCCGCGCAACGGGACGTGGCAAGCGGCAACGGCATCGTCGTGTACCACCGGCGACTACAGCTTGAAAACGTACACGTTTAGCCAATCCGTGCAGGAGGATCTCGCATGAAGTCCCCCGTAGACAACGCATACCTGCACTTCGATGAGTCTGGAAGCATTCCGGCCATCAAGAACGCCCGCATCACCCTCGGCATGGGCCTCCCCATCATCGCCGCCCGAACCAAGGACAGCATCAGCGTGGCCGCCATCAGCAAGGACAATCCGCTTGCAGAAGGCGGCGACAAACTGGTGCAAGTGAGCGACCATTGCTGGGCCCTCATCACCGGGCACGGCGGCGACTCGAAGCAAGTGCGCAACATGCTCCGCGACTTGGCCGTGAACCACAAGTTCGTTTTCGGCAGCGAAATCAGCCCCAAAGAAGTGGCCCTCGCCCTCGGCGACCACTTGCACGAACTCGGCATGAGCTACCGCCGCCCCCTCGGCGCCGGCATCATCATTGTGGGCTTCGACGTGCACGGCACCGTGCCATGCATCTACCACTGCGACGTGGATGGCAACGTGTTGTCCCGCCACGCCGTTGCGCTGGGCCGGGAAGCGGGCTCCGCCGAGCACGTGCTCGCTGATGGCTTGAAGTCTGGCGAAGACATGGAAGCATGCGTCCAGAAGGCCGCGGAAGCGACCATTGAAGCCATGAAAACCGGTAGCTCCGACTTCACCGATGCGGCCTTTAGCATCGAAA